>NZ_JAMYSA010000231.1:0-3635 GCF_040321735.1 Mesorhizobium sp. M0293 | reverse complement strand
ACCGAAATCATTCGCCAAGTCTGCGATCCGCCCAGACGGAGCAAAAGCCAATCCGCAGCAGCAAGGATCGCCGGCATAGCGTAAAGTTAGCGCCTATGGGGTGCTGCCCCTCCGACCTGTCAGCTAATTGTGGCTGTGCCTTCAGTCTTTTGGTTGGGTGACTGACGCCGAAAAGTAGCGATCCTTCACACCCCCCTCTGTCCTGCCGGACATCTCCCCCGCAAGGGGGGAGATCGGATGTCGCCCTGGTTTTCGCCAATTGCCAGCGCCACCGTTACCCACAAAAAAGGCGGCGCCCGGTTCCAGGCGCCGCTTTGATGTTTTTCGTAACCGATCCCGGTTTTACGCCGCCGGCTGGGCCTCGATGGTGCGCAGCGCCTGGGTCTGGCGCTTGGCGGCGGCCTTGACCGCGTCCTGCACCTTCTCGAAGGCGCGCACCTCGATCTGGCGCACGCGCTCGCGGCTGATGTCGAACTCGGACGACAGCTCTTCCAGCGTCAGCGGCTCCTCGGCGAGGCGACGGGCCTCGAAGATGCGCCGTTCGCGCTCGTTGAGCACCGCAAGAGCGCCCGACAGCATGCCGCGCCGGTTCTCCAGCTCGTCCTGCTCGATCAGCATCTCTTCCTGGCTTTCGTGGTCGTCGACCAGCCAGTCCTGCCATTCGCCGGACTCGCCTTCGCTCGCCCGGATCGGGGCGTTGAGCGAGGCGTCGCCGGACAGGCGGCGGTTCATCGACACCACTTCGGCTTCGGAAACGTTCAGCCTGGTGGCGATCTCGGCGATCTGGTCGGGCTTCAAGTCGCCGTCGTCGAGCGCCTGGATCTTGCCCTTCACCTTGCGCAGGTTGAAGAACAGGCGCTTCTGATTGGCTGTCGTGCCCATCTTGACCAGGCTCCACGAGCGCAGGATGTACTCCTGGATCGAGGCCTTGATCCACCACATGGCATAGGTCGCGAGGCGGAAGCCGCGCTCGGGTTCGAATTTCTTGACGGCCTGCATCAGGCCGACATTGCCTTCCGAGATCACTTCGCCGATCGGCAGGCCGTAGCCGCGATAGCCCATGGCGATCTTGGCGACGAGCCTGAGGTGGCTGGTCACGAGCTTATGCGCAGCGGAGGTGTCTTCATGCTCGGCGTAACGCTTGGCGAGCATGTACTCTTCCTGCGGCTGCAGCATGGGAAAGCGGCGGATTTCTTCCAGGTAGCGGCTGAGGCCGCCTTCGCCGGAAACGATACTGGGTAATGACTGGGCCATGATAGCGCCCCCTCTCTATTGGAGTGATGCCCCCGAAACGCGGCGGACATATGACGCGAGCACCAAATGGCTCGCTCGCGACGCAGTTGTTATACAGGAACAAAACCAGAAAAGACAGGCTTTGTTCAACACGAAACAGTGTGTCACGTTGAAGTGAACAATGCCGCTCAGGTTTTTCTGGGGCAGGTTCAGAGCTTGCGAAAGCCGCCTACGAGTTCCTCCATGTCGCTCGGTATAGGCGCCTCGAACCTCATCGTTAGATGGGTAGTGGGGTGACGAAATGCAAGGAGCCAGGCATGCAAAGCTTGCCGGGAAAATGCCTTGACCTGACTTTTCAGCGGTTCGGGCAGCCGGTTGGCCTTGGTGCGGAAGGCCAGGCCATAGTCGGGGTCGCCGATCACCGGATGGCCGATATGCGCCATGTGGACGCGGATCTGATGGGTGCGGCCGGTCTCGAGCCGACATTCGACCAGGCTTGCCGTGGCGAACTCCTGTTGTGTCTCGCCGAAACGCTCCTGCACGGCAAAGTGGGTGACCGCATGGCGGGCGTCGTCGCGTCCTTCCGGCACCACGGCACGGCGCACGCGGTCGGCGGCGCGGCCGAGCGGCGCATCAACCTTTCCGGTCGGTCTCTGCGGTATGCCCCAGACCAGCGCCAGGTAGGCGCGTTCGAGATCGCCGGTCAGGCCGTGATCGGCGAAGGCTTCGGACAGTGACTTGTGGGCGCGGTCGGTCTTGGCCACCACCATGACGCCACTGGTCTCCTTGTCGAGCCGGTGCACGATGCCCGGCCGGCGCACGCCGCCGATACCTGAAAGACTGTCGCCGCAATGATGGATCAGCGCGTTGACCAGCGTGCCGGTCCAGTTGCCGGCGCCGGGATGCACGACAAGCCCGGCAGGCTTGTTGATGACGATCAGCTCGTCGTCCTCATAGAGCACATCGAGCGCGATGTTTTCGCCTTGCGGTTCGGCCGGCTCCGGCTCCGGCATGTTGACCGACACGCTTTCGCCTGGCGTCATCTTGCGCTTGGTCTCGTCGATGCGCTTGCCGTTGACGCTCACCGCGCCCTGCCTGATCAGCATCTGCACGCGGCTGCGCGACATGTCCGGACCGAGGCTGGCCGCCAGCCACTGGTCGAGGCGCTGACCGGTCGCATCCGCGCCCGCTACCAGCACGGTCGGCGCCGCCTCTATCAATTCAGGGGCCTCTTCGCTATGAGCGCTCATTGAAAAACCGTTCCGGACTATTTTGCCATGGCCAATGCCGAGGAAGACCAAGAGAAGCCGCTCGACCCCGAGATCGACAAGGTGCGCGGCAAGCTCATCCGCTTCATGGCCATCAATCTCGGCCTGCTTTTGCTGGCTCTTATGGTGGTGATCGCGGCGGTTGTCTACAAATCCCGCAAAGCATCTCCTGAGAACCCGCCGCTGACCGGCGATATCCAGACACCCGCCGGCGAACCGGTCAGCGGCGATATCGTGCTGCCGGTCGGCGCCAGGGTGGTCAGCCAGTCGCTGTCCGGCAATCGCGTCTCGATCGACGCCGAGCTTGCCGACGGCAGCCGCACGATCTTCATTTATGATATCGCCGCACGCCGCCTGATCGGCCGTTTTGCGATCCGCAACAAATGAAAGGTTTCGCCGAACACCGCCGCATCGCGACCGTCGCCCTGGTAGTCGCCAGCTATGACGAGGCGATTGCCTGGTATGTCGAGCGGCTTGGCTTCCTGCTTACCGACGATATCGATCTCGGCGGCGGCAAGCGCTGGGTCACGGTCGCGCCGGCCAGCGGGCAAGGCGCCAGGCTGCTGCTGGCCGAGGCTTCCGACGAGGCACAAAGCATAAGCATCGGCAACCAGACCGGCGGCCGAGTTTTTCTCTTCCTCGAAACCGACGATTTTGCCCGCGACCATGCGGCAATGCTGGAGAGAGGCGTCGAATTCCGCGAAGCACCGCGCTTCGAGCCCTACGGCACGGTGGCCGTTTTCGCCGATCTGCACGGCAATCTCTGGGACCTGATCGAGCCGAAACGATAGGCTTTGTGGCCGGCTTTCTACCGATGTGGCAAAGCTGGTCGAACCCCAGTTGCTTTTTCCCAGCGCGCAGCCTATATCGCCGGTTCTTGAGCGCGCCCATCGTCTAGCGGTCAGGACACCGCCCTCTCACGGCGGGAACAGGGGTTCGATTCCCCTTGGGCGTACCAAAGATTTCAACAAATTCGCAGAATGCCATCGCGCACCCCGCACGCCCACCATGTGGCCGCAGCCTTGAAGAGCCCAATGGCACCGGTCGTGTCCCATGAGGTGGTGTAGCTCGGCGGTAGCGAAGCTGCTCGCGAGCGCGCCGTTGGTAGCGCTGTAGCGAGCGAGCGGCTTTGCG
>NZ_JAMYSA010000230.1:0-3678 GCF_040321735.1 Mesorhizobium sp. M0293 | reverse complement strand
CCAGTCCCCACCGCTCGACGGCGAGGTCCCAAGCCCTCTCAACCGCCTTCCCGGCTGCGCCTTCGCACCACGTTGCCGTTGGGCGGCGGACGAGTGTCGCTCATCGGAGCCTGCGCTTTGCGAAGAAGAGCCAGGACGGCGGGTTTACGCATGTTTCCGTCCATTAGCGCCCCAAACGACGTCCAAATAAGGAGAAGCGAGGTTGTACTGGAGGTAAGGTCCGCGCGTGCGTCGATCAAACCGCGAAGAGTTCTGTTCTCGACTGGATGTAGGGCAGGGCTAAACGGCATCGACGACTACGTTGTGAGTGGCTGACGGTGGAAAGCCGACGCTCTGTTTCCTGAGTTATAGGAATCCCAATTTGAAAGGCCCGCGCCGCATGAAGCTCCCCTCAATCGCCAATCCCGACCTCGTTCCCTTGTTCGACAACCAACCGCGCTGGAACCTGCCCGACTACCGCCGCCGCGGCTTCCATAACCTCCACACCACGATGCGCTATGGCATGTCGCTGCGCGCCCCCCGCGTCCTGCCGCTCAGGAAGCAGATCGACTGGATCATCGGCGACCGGCCCGACGTCGCACGCTTCCTTGCCATGCCGCATTTCTCGGCCTTCATTGTGGTACGCGGCGAGCGCATCCTCTACGAGCGCTATGCGCCGGACTTTGGGCCCGACAGGCCGCATCCCATCATGTCTATCACGAAGACGACGCTCAACTTGATGCTCGGCCGCGCGGTGGCCGACGGCCTCGTCAATCTTGACGAGCGAGTAAGCACTTATCTGCCGGAGATCGGTACGGGCTACGCCGAGGCGACCGTCAAGGCGGTCGCCGACATGAACGTCGCCAACGACATCTCAGAGGACTACAGCGACGCCCAAGCGACAGTCTACAACATGGAGGCCGCCAGCGGCTCGCGCCTGCCGCCGGAAGGCCAGAAGGAGGAAACGATCCGCGCCTACCTCTGCGGCGTCACGGGCGGCGACCTGGCAAATCGCACCGGGTACGCGCTTTACAAGTCGAGTAACACTGAAGTGCTCGGCTGGATTATCGAGCGCGCCAGCGGCCGGGCGTTGCGCGACTGGCTGATCGAGATCGTCGAGGCGGCCGGTATCGAAGGCTGCTATCATACGGCCTGCGACTGCGAGGGCGTGCCGGTGTTCGGCGCCTGCCTCTCAGCTCGAGATCTCGCGCGCTACGGACTGCTCTTTGCGCACAAGGGGGAAGGTATCGACGGCCGCCGCGTCGGCGATGCCGCTTTTATTGAAGAAACACGTGGGAATCCCGGCCCGCCCATGCCGAAACCACGTGACTGGTTCCGGTACAGCAATCAAATGGCGACCGACGGCACCTGGCTCGGCCATGGCGGCTACGGTGGCCAGTACATGCTCGCAAATCCTGACACCGGCATCGTCGTTATCTACTTCAGCGTGCTCGAGAACACGGGCGACGCCGACCCCGATCCCAACTTCCAAGGTCCTCTGGTGAAGATGATGGCCGAGCTCGCTGCGGAAGTTTGAGCGGGTATTGGCCGAACTATCATCTCTCGGACCTGCGCAACAATCCGCCTGCGGCCGTTGATCTATCATCCAGGCGTCACTCTCGATGGATATCGCGAACAGTCCACAGCTCGAAAAGGACAAACCAATGGGTAAACTTAACCTGCCGCACGGCAAAAAGATTGCCGTAAATTTAGGTGTCGATTTCGATGCTCAGGCACTGTGGCTGGGCGGCTTCAACCGCCCCACCCCGTCCTCCATGTCCCGCGGTGAATTTTGCGCCGCCGTCGGCGTGCCGCGAATTCTGGACCTTTTTAAGCGGGCAGGCATCAAATCCACGTTTTTCACCCCCGCCCATACCATCGACACTTTCCCAGAAATCAGCAGGCGGATCTGCGACGAAGGCCATGAGATCGGACACCATGGCTACTATCATGAGAATCCGACCTTGATTTCCCGAGAGACGGAGAAGCGCTTAATGGATCTTGCATTCAAGACTTACAAAAGCGTGCTTAGCCTTCGGCCGGTCGGCTATCGTTCTCCATATTGGGACTATAGTGACAGCACGCTCGATCTGATCGAGGAAGCGGGTTTCAAGTACGACAGCAGCTTGATGGCGCGGGATCTCGTTCCTTACCATCCGCAGCGCTGGCAGGTACGTTGGGAAAAGGGCAACGTGGCCGGTGCAGCCAGCAAGGTACTAGAGATTCCCGTAAGCTGGTATTTGGACGATTTCCCCCCATTGGCTTACACTGGCGCTAACGAAACTATGGGCGATACAGAAACCGTTCTCCGCCGGTGGAAGGACATATTCGGTTACTGCTATTATAACCAGCCCAACGGCATCTATGTAATGGCACTCCACCCGCAGATCATCGGCCAGCCACATCACATGATCATGCTGGAGCGTCTCATCGAATACTTCAAGACACATGAGGGCGTTTGGTTCGCGACCTGCCAGGAGATCGCCGGGTGCTGGCAGGACGACGACGAAGACCGTCGCCTGATGGTACTGCCCGATGCCCGCGGAGTAGAGCCAACGCCTGCTGATTATAACTGGCCCAGACGAGACGCGTAATTTCACGCTTTTTTGCCGAGGGTTTCACAGCACTACTGCGACCACTGCAAGCCCTCGTCCCAGCGACGAGACCTCGCAACAAGTGGCGCCTAATAACAGCGCAGCCCAAGTCGTTGCAACGTGCGGACTACGCACCAACGTCATATCTCGATCACGCAGTTAGCAGGCTAATGTTCTGCACCCGGCTGTCATCAGCCGGTTCGGTCCGATCACTTCGAACTCCGCCTGGTGACGGCGAATTGCATTGATTAGATGCGGGATGAGCATCTTTCGACGGGGTGACTCTCTTCATTGATGGGAACGAAGCGCATAGTCGGCGTGCTCCTCACGGCGGCATCACGCTTGTTGTTCTTGAGGTAAGGAAGCCGCACGTATTGCCCGGACCAAGCAGATGTCGTGCCCCACGCTCCGTAGCGGCCGACCCCAGACATTCGTTCCCGGGCAAGCATCCCCGGAAGGGTTCGTCCATGCTATCATGGCCGCTGGAGCTTCTACGATTTGGCCGCAGCCAGCCCCGCGCAAACTGAGAACGAGGTCCTGCGGCCAATCAGGGGGCGCGCCGCGCCCTGCGCCATAAGACCTAGGCCCGTCGTCACCGAGTTCGAGCTCAAGCCGTGATCGCGCGAGAAGCCCGGCCGATCGCGAGAATGCACTATTATTCCGTGCAACTCAGCCACCGACCCTAATCGGTGTGAGCTGAAGCTACAGAATCGGCACCCCTCCGGGCACAAACTCAGTTTGCTGTCGAGAAGGCTGGCCTCGCAACGCGAGGGGGTGAGGCGCGGACGCTTGGGCTACTGCCCCCGGTATGATGGGGAGCAGGATTTTCGAAGGGTACTTCTTCGAGTGATAGACTCTGTTGACGGAGGGGCCGCCGACAGGGATGCTGCTGTAAAAATTGTGCGGATATCGATTGGGAGCCGATGTCTGGTCCAGAATTGAATTAGGAGCGCCGATGGTCAGTTCGAGGCGGTGCCCTTGCCGGACAACGTGTGCAATCGGGTTCAGCAACGACATCCTTATCTCGTAGATTTCACCCGGTATGAGCTTTTCACTTTTGCGAAAAGAATGAACCACCTCGTCAGCATATGTCCGCGCTTCATCG
>NZ_JAMYSA010000229.1:0-3737 GCF_040321735.1 Mesorhizobium sp. M0293 | reverse complement strand
CCCAACGGGGGGGTGTGGGCGGCACGCCACGGGGCGCGCCCCTCCCCCTGGCCCGGGGATTGGTGTTTCTGGTCCTCGGGCGCGCCCCGCCGTTGGCCATCACGCCGCAACGGCGCTTCGGCACGTTTGGCGCCGCCGCCAACCAGGATCAGCGGGCGGCGCGCGGCGGTGACGAGTTTGGCTGCGCTGGCAATTGCGGCACCATCCGGCGCGGGCGGCGCTGCATTGCTCAGCATGGCGGCGATGCTGTTCGCCGGCTTGACCATGACGTCGGTCGGGATTTCGATATGCACCGGGCCGGGCCGGGCCGACGAAAACAGGGCGAAGGCCTGCGCCAGGGCACCGGGCAATTCGCTGGCCTCGGTAACGCGCTGCGAAAACAGCGCCACTTTCTCCATCATGCCCCGCTGGTCCGGCAACTCGTGCAGATGGCCCAGGCCCTTGCCCAGCGTCGGCATGGCGTTGACGCCTGAGATAACCAGCATCGGCACTGAATCGGCACGCGCCTGTCCCATGGCGGTGATGGTGTTGGTGAGCCCCGGTCCGGTGATGACGAAGGCGACACCCGGCCTGCCGCTGGCGCGCGCATAGCCATCGGCCATGAAGCCGGCGCCCTGTTCGTGACGCGGCGTGACATGGCGGATCTTCGAGCGCGCCAGTCCCCGGTAGAGTTCGACCGTGTGCACACCGGGAATGCCGAAGACCGTGTCGACGCCATGGGCTTCGAGCAGCGAAATGAGCGCCTCGCCGACAGTCGTCCCAATGTTGGTCCCAGTGGTGGTTCCGATGGTGGTCCCAGTGGTGGTTCCGATGGTGGTCCCAGTGGTGGTCATTGGCGCAGCACCGGGCGCGTCAGGCAGGTCGGGCCGCCCTCGCAGGCGATGCAGAGCGCATCCGCCTCGAACGTGGAGACCGCGCAGCCGGCCGCCTGCATGGCTGCCGCTGTCCTGGGAAAACCGGCAACGGCAATGACCTGGCGCGGCGCGGTCGGCAGCACGTTGAGACTGAGCCCGTTGGAAGCGAAGAACTCGTCGGCATCACCCTCGACCAGCTTGATGCCGCGCGCCCGCAGCATCTGGTAGAAGGCGGCCGGCAGCAAGGGCGCATAGACCAGCGCCAGATCGTCGGCGAGCGGACTGATCACCGACATCAGGTGCAGGCAGGCTTCCTCGCCGTGCCAAAGCGGCAGGTCGAAGCCAAAAACCGAAATGCCCTTGGGCGAAAGCAGGTTCGAAAGCTGCTGGATGCCGTCCTGGTTGGTGCGCACGCCACGGCCGATGGCCAGCGTGGTTGCATCGACCCAGACGCAGTCGCCGCCTTCCACCTGGCCCGGATCATCGATGCGCCCGAGAATGGGAATGCCCATGCGCTCATAGGCTGCCTCATGCAGGCCGGGCTCGACCCGGCGCAACGCTTTGCCCATGGCAAGAATGATCGCGCCATGATCGGTCATCAGCGACGGATCATGGGTGAAGACGGAATCGGCCAGCCCGTCATCGGCATCCGTCAACCATTCGATCTCGGCGCCGGAAGCCGCGACCATGCTGGTCAACTGCTGATGCTGGGCTGCGGCCTTTTGTGGATCGAAACCCGAACCATAGTGCCATTCCTGTGCCCTGGCATGGCGCATGGCGCTGGCGGCGGACCGCATCAGAACGCGTTTCAGGGGTCCGGCCATGGACTGCGACCCGTATGATTTGCCCACTCAATTCTCCCGAAACGTCCGTTGCCGCCACTAACCACTACAGCAGGCTGTGATCAATAGTCCAAAAACCATGGTTGACGGAGGCAAGCGGAACGGTCCATCCTGAGAATGGGAACTCTGTCAGTGACGGGTAATGGGTAAAAAATACCAGCAGCGACCGACTCTACCGCTCCGCGGAGCGTCGAAGGGATGACGGCTACTAGCGCCGCATCCGGGATGATAGCGCAAGGCGCAGCACCCGCATTGAAACACACGGCGCAGGACGGCGCCGCCGAAGCCATCCATGTCGAGAACCTGCACAAGAGGTTCGGCGAGTTGCATGTGCTGAAGGGCGTCTCGCTGTCGGCGCGCGATGGCGAGGTCATTGCCATCATCGGCGGCTCCGGCTCAGGCAAGTCGACGCTGCTGCGCTGCATCAACTGCCTGGAAAATCCGACCAGCGGCATCATCCGCGTCAATGGCGAGGAGATCAAGCTCAAGGCCGACAGCCACGGCCACACGGTTCCGGCCGACCGCAAGCAGATCGAGCGCATCCGTTCCAAGCTCGGCATGGTGTTCCAGAACTTCAACCTATGGAGCCACATGACGCTGATCGAAAACGTCATCGAGGTTCCGGTGCATGTGCTTGGCGTCAAGCGCGATGTGGCGATCGCAGAGGCCGAAAAGCTGCTCGCCCGCGTCGGGCTGGCCGAAAAGCGCGACGTCTATCCGGCCTATCTGTCGGGTGGCCAGCAGCAGCGCGCCGCGATCGCCCGTGCGCTCGCCATCAATCCGCGCGTCATGCTGTTCGATGAGCCGACCTCGGCGCTCGACCCTGAGCTGGTCGGAGAGGTACTGAAGGTGATCGGCGACTTGGCGCGCGAAGGCCGCACCATGGTGCTGGTCACCCATGAGATGAAGTTTGCCCGCGAGGTCGCGACCCATGTCGTCTACCTCTACAACGGGCTGGTCGAGGAAGAGGGGCCGCCGGAGCAAATCTTCGGTGCACCGAAATCCGAAAGGCTGAAGCAGTTCATCCGCAACATCGGCTAGGAAAGCCGGGACGGAAGAAAACCGGGAACCAACAACAGACTGGGAGTCATGAAATGAAGACTGTTCTGAAGACATTCGCCGCAGCGCTGCTGCTCGGCGTCGCCGCCATGGGCGTGGCCAAGGCCGATCCGGTCAAGATCGGTGTCGCCGCCGAGCCCTATCCGCCCTTCACCTCGCCGGATGCATCGGGCAAGTGGGTCGGCTGGGAAATCGAGTTCATCGACGCCGTCTGCGCCGAAGAGAAGCTCGACTGCGTCATCACGCCCGTTGCCTGGGACGGCATCATTCCGGCGCTGACGACCAAGAAGATCGACCTCATCGTCTCCTCGATGTCGATCACCGCCGAACGCGAGAAGACGATCGACTTCTCGGACAAGTACTATAACACCCCGACCGCGATCATCGGCCCGAAGGACCAGAAATTCGGCTCCACGCCGGAAGACCTCAAGGGCAAAGTGGTCGGCGTGCAGGTTTCGACGGTGCATGCCGTCTACGCCAAGAAGCACTTTGGCAGCACCGCTTCCGAGATCAAGGAATACCAGACCCAGGACGAAGCCAACAACGATCTTGCGGCCGGCCGCCTCGACGCGGTGCAGGCCGATTCCATCGCGCTTGGCGAATTCCTCAAATCGGACCAGGGCAAAGCCTGCTGCGATCTGAAGGGCATGGTGGCTCCGGACGATGAAGTGCTCGGACCGGGCGTCGGTGCCGGCGTGCGCAAGGAAGACACCGAGTTGAAGGACAAGATCAACGCCGGCATCAAGGCGATCCGCGCCAACGGCAAATACGACGAGATATCGAAGAAGTACTTCGATTTTGACATTTACGGCGGCGGCGGCGCGCAGTCGAACTGACAATCCTCGCATGAGCCGAGGGGGGGGGGGGGGGCCCCCCGCGCCCCCGGCCGCCCCCTGCCCCCCCCCGGGTGTGGCGCGCCGCGGGGGGCGTGGCGGGTGGGCCGTCGCGGCCGGGGGGCCGCGGCCGGAGCGCCCCGGGGGAG
>NZ_JAMYSA010000228.1:0-3885 GCF_040321735.1 Mesorhizobium sp. M0293 | reverse complement strand
GTCTTCCCAGACACCACCGGCATTGATCACGTCGGTCTTGATCGATTTGTAGGACGTGACCCGGCGGCCCTTCACAATTCCAGTCTCGACGAGAAGCCAGGGCGCATGGCAGATCGCGCCGACGACCTTGTTGGCCGACCAGAACGACTTGATGAAATTGAGGGCTTTCGGCTCGATCCGCAGCAGGTCGGGATTGATGACGCCGCCGGGCAGGACGATCGCGTCGTAGTCATCCGCCCGCGTCTCATCCAAAATCTTGTCGACGGGAACCTCGCGGCCCCAATCCTTGTGGTCCCAACCCCTGATCTTGCCGCTTGCGAGCGACACGACATCGACCTTAGCGCCCGCTTCACGCAATTTCCTGAGCGGCACTTCAAGCTCGGCCTGTTCAAAGCCATTTGTCGCAAGGATAGCGACGCGCTTACCGGAAATATCCTGCATTGGTTCTCTCCATCGTTGGATTGACGGTGGGCTAACGAGACCCAGCGGGAAGCGTTCCTCGCTGTAATTTTATGTGATTTCTGAGGAGGACGAGGAAGTTTCGGCCAAGCAGCTCGGCCAGCGCCGGCCCGAAAAACGAATAAGCCGCGGAGTTCCGCGGCTTTTCGATGCTTGATTTCCCTAGAGGAAACTGGAGCGGGTGAAGCGATTCGAACGCTCGACCCCAACCTTGGCAAGGTTGTGCTCTACCCCTGAGCTACACCCGCTCGCACGGCGTCTTGGCCGCAAGCCGGGCCTATATGGCTGAAGAGCGCGGCGATTGCAACAGGGAAATCGCAGGCTTTTTTGCAACGCGGCAAGCGATGCCGGCAAGCCGCCGGCACTGCGCGGCGGGCATGCGAGTGGCGGGCGGCGGCGGCGCCACCGCGAAGGGCGGTGCCGCTCATAGTGATGTCGCATGACGGTCTTGTGTCGGCCGTCCCATTGGCCGTAAACGGCATGGGCTGACCAACGGGACGAAGACAAACCGATGCCGAAGACCGAAGCCGACCTGATGGCGTTTCTTGCCGAACTCGGCATTGCTGCCTCGACGAAACGCCATCCGCCTCTCTACACGGTCGCCGATTCGCAGGCGCTGCGTGGCGAAATAGAGGGCGGGCACACGAAAAACCTGTTCCTGAAGGACAAGAAGGACAATTTCTTCCTCGTCACCGTCGGCGAGGATGCGGTTGTCGACCTGAAGCAGATCCACCAGGTGATCGGCGCCGCCGGCCGCGTCTCCTTCGGCAAGCCGGAGATGCTTATGGAGCTGCTTGGCGTCACGCCGGGCGCCGTCACGGTCTTTGGCGTCATCAACGACACGGCAAACAGGGTTAAGCTCGTGCTCGACAAGGATTTGATGGAGCATGCGGTGATCAACGGGCATCCGCTGACCAATGAGGCGACGACATCGATCGCCGCAGTGGACCTGATCAGATTCGTCGAGGCAACCGGGCACGATGCTGCTATCTTGAAAGTCTCCGCGTGATCGCCACATGGAAGGCTTGAAACCGACGGTCTGAAGGATATGGCGCCGGCTGCCAGCCGGCCGCGCTACGGAAGGGTTAAAGAGATGAGCGACAACAATCCGTTTGGCGGCCCCTTCGGCGGCAATGGCGGCCAGTACACCACATCGGTGCAGTATGGTGGAACCGCGCCGGCGCCGGCGAAGGTCGCGCTTGGCGATGCGCCCACTGCCCCTGCCAATGTCATCAAGGACACGACGACCGCCGCCTTTGCCGCCGACGTCATCCAGGAATCGCGCCGCCAGCCGGTGCTGGTCGATTTCTGGGCGCCCTGGTGCGGGCCCTGCAAGCAGTTGACGCCGCAGCTGGAGAAGGCGGTCAAGGCCGCCGGCGGCAAGGTCAAGCTGGTCAAGATGAACATCGACGACCATCCCTCGATCGCCGGCCAGCTCGGCATCCAGTCGATTCCCGCGGTTATTGCCTTCAAGGACGGCCAGCCAGTCGACGGCTTCATGGGTGCGATCCCGGAGAGCCAGATCGCCGAATTCATCACCAAGGTCGGCGGCAAGGGCGATGGCGCGCCGCCGGTGGCCGAGGCGCTGACCGCGGCTGCGGAAGCGCGCGACGCCGGCGACATGCAGACCGCTGCCGACATCTATGATGCCATCCTGGCGCAGGCGCCGGAGACCGTCGAGGCGATCGGCGGCCTGGGCGAGCTGCTGTTCGAGGCTGGCGACGTGCAAGGCGCCGAGGCACTTTTGGCAACGGCGCCGGAAGCCAAGAAGGATGCGCCGCCGCTGGCCGCCCTGCGTGCCAAGATGGCGGTTGCCGCGCAAGCGGCGGCCCTTGGCAATCCGGCCGAGTTCGAGCGCCGCCTGGCGGAGAATCCCGCGGATCATCAGGCGCGTTTCGATCTGGCCATGATTCAGAACGCCAACGGTGACCGCACCGCGGCGGCCGACAATCTGCTGGCCATCATCAAGGCCGACCGGACCTGGAACGAGGACGGCGCCAGGACGCAATTGCTGCAACTGTTCGAGGCCTGGGGCATGACCGACGACGCGACGCTTGCGGCGCGGCGCAAATTGTCGGCGCTGCTGTTTTCCTGACCTTGCGGTTGTTTTGCCGCACGGGCTTGGCGTCGGCGATCACCGCGCCAGATTAAAGCATATCGCCCAGAAGTGTTCCCGGTTTTGGGAGAACGATATGCGTTAAAACAAAGAGATAGAGCGATTCAGCGTTTTCGTGAAACGGTGGACGGCCTAGGACGGGGAATTGACGCGCTTCTTGATGGCGCGATCGGAGGAATGAGGTGCAAGCGGGAAACGCGCATTACCGGCTCGCCAAGCATTTGCCGTCGACGATCCCGATCTTTCCGCTCGAGGGTGCGCTTTTGCTGCCGGGAGGCCGCATGCCGCTCAACATCTTCGAGCCGCGCTACCTGCAGATGGTGGACGAGGCCATCACCGGCTCGCGGCTCATCGGCGTCATCCAGCCCAGTCTCGACGGCGCCTTGCGCGACGACGGCGAGCCGGAACTCTGCAATGTCGGCTGCGCCGGGCGCATCATCGCCTTTTCCGAGACCGGCGACGGCCGCTATCTGATTTCACTGCAGGGCGTGTGCCGGTTCCGCATTACCCGCGAACTGACGGTCAAGACGCCGTTTCGGCAGGCCAAGCTGGCGCCCTTCCTCGCCGATCTCGATGAGGATCAGGCGGCCAACGAGATCGACCGGCCATCGCTGCTCAAGGCATTTCGCGCCTATCTGCAGGCCAACGACCTGGAGGCCGACTGGGAAAGCGTCAGCCGGGCGGAAAATGCCATGCTGGTCAATGCGCTGTCGATGATGGCGCCCTACGGGCCAGCCGAGAAACAGGCGCTGCTCGAAGCGGCCGACCTGAAGACGCGGGCCGAAACGCTGATTGCCATCACCGAAATGGCGCTGGCGCGCGAGAATGAGGATTTTGGGTCGAGTCTGCAGTAAGATGTGCCGATATTCAGGTGAGGCCGGCCGGCGAACGGCGCGGCCTGAGCTGAATCTCAACACAGGCCCGCAACTGGCTGGAAGAGAATCTTATGGCGGCGGTTGGACGTGACGGGAAGAAGGTCAATGTCGACCCCAAGCTGCTGGAACTGCTGGCCTGCCCGCTGACCAAGGGGCCGCTGACATGGGATCCGGAGCGCGGTGAGCTGGTCTCGCGGGTCGCCAAGCTCGCTTATCCGGTGCGCGACGGTATCCCGATCATGCTGCCCTCGGAAGCGCGGACGCTGTCCGTGGAGGATGTGCTGGCCCCGCCGCCGCCTCGCCTGAGCGGGCCTTCGTGAATTCGAGCGCGCTGGGGCGCAGAAATTGCCGTGGCTAGCGGGACAGCACCCCCCTCTGGCCTGCCGGCCATCTCCCCCGCAAGGGGGGAGATTGGATGTCGCATCGGCCTTCACC
>NZ_JAMYSA010000227.1:0-3937 GCF_040321735.1 Mesorhizobium sp. M0293 | reverse complement strand
ACCCTCGGGAAGAGCCGGGTGCGGGAAATCCGCCCGCCCGGATCTGTGAGGGCGAAAGCCGAATGGCTGAGCTACTCGACCACGACCAACTCTTTTAAGAGCTCGATCATGCATTCGGTTCTGCTTCGACTTCACGCGTATAGCTCGAGTGTGCTGCGCACAATGCCTCAGGCCCAAGTCTGCTGATTGGGTTCCTTTCGTCGACTATCACCGGTTATCTGCCCCCAAGGGTCCGGGAAGGTGAGGGGCCGCAGATTGTTCCTGTTCGCCAAGGGCCGGAAATGGCGTGATCGACCAATCGATTAATTCGACGGCGCGTTGAAGTATCGCCTCGGTCTGAGCAAGGCTGGGTGAGACGGCGATGACATGTCCGATCCAGTCTCGGTAATCGCCTTTCCTGACAATCGGCGTCTTAGGCTCAACATACAATTTAACTTCAGCGATACCTGGTACTGCAGTCGCCCGACTGTCGCCATCGATCCAACGGAGGGTACCGTCGCGATCAGGGACTAGGAACCGCGCGGCCGCAGTCTGGGAATGCCTTCTGCGCAAATCCAATTCCTCGCCGATGACAAGCTTGATGTGCTCGGTGATGAGGTCAATACCGCAAGCAAGTTGGACCAGTTGAGGCTCGAGAGCGCCAGCAAGACGAGGATTGATTTCGATGACGACTGGGCCACGCTTGGTCCACCTGAGTTCGATATTCGTTGGCCCCCAGCCAAGGCCGACAGCTTGCAGGCAACTCAGCGAAACATCAACAATACGCTGATGACCGTCATCCGTCAGCGGGGCCGGAAAGGTCGTCTCATGGAAAACGAAATGCGGTGAGGAGCCGAAGTCAACGGCGACAATCCCAATAACCTCATCTCCCATTATCTCGACGCTATAAAAGGGGCCTTGTGCGAATTCTTCGATCAATATCCTCGGGGAGGACGGCCAAATGTGGTTTCCGCCCAACAGATAGGTCGCATGGTCGGCCAACTCATCGACGTTGTTGCACAAACGGACACCGATGCTACCGCTGCCTGCCGCTGGCTTAACAATGACCGGCAGGCCGATCTCCGCAGCAGAGCTTTCTACTTCTGTCGCATTTGCGGCCAAGCGATAAGCAGGTACTGGAACACCGGCGTCCACGAGAAGCTGACGTTGAGTGAATTTGTCGCCGCATCGTTCAACGGATGCGGGATTCGGTCCCGGTAGATCGAAATGCCGGCAGAGCTTGGCAACTGCCAAATAGACCGACTCGTCAATGCCTGAGAAGCCAGTGATGCCAGCAATATCATAGGTGTTGCGCAGCCGCGAACATTCGCGGATTAGCGCATCGAGATTGGCTGTATCGACACGGATTGCCTCCCCCCTTTTCGCCGCAAGATAGTCGTAGTGAGATGGATCGGCCGACAGGGTAATTGGATGAAGACCAAGACCCTGGGCCGCTTGGACGTATTGCAGACCACTTGCATGGCCTTCAACCAGGATGAGGACTCTTCTTGCCATTGGGTGTTAACTCCGATGTTGCGTACTGTGCGGGCGGCTTAAGCATAAGCCGGCATCAACTCTTTCAGTCGTGCCTGACCTCACACCTTGTGGTGTACCATTGTGAGCGGATCGGCCGGTCGCCTTGGGAAAGCCATAGAAGGGTTGACCGATCCCAATTGCGTCGCCATCTCTGCGCTGGTATATGGTGACCTGCTTCGGATCTCCTTTCCTCATGCACATTCTGACAGTCTCGCAAGCGCTGGAGCCCATAACCGCTGGCTGACGGCGCAGAAGTTCGGTCATTCGGCGCAGCAGGACGTCTTCGAGGATCAGGTCGATGCCGTCACCGATGCGCAGCGCCGATTGGGCTCGATGGACCGGCTTGCCGAACAGGTGCCGAGACTTGGGCGATCGTAACAGTGCCGGCGCCTATCCGCGGACTAGACGGAAGGGTACGCCACTGGCCATCACCGCCTGGTCCGACCCGGTGAGCTATCATCCATCGGCCCGACTGGGGATATTTAGAGCGTTGGCGCCAGGAGAGCCCTCGCGAATCGCGAACGTCATAGTTCCATCATCGTTGATCCCGCCATCATAGAACATGCGGTCGCGGACGGAATTGTCACGGTGGAACGTCAGCACTCGCGGCTTGATCGTTACGATCTGATGCTCCTCAATGTATGCGGAGGAGCAAACGATGATCTCATCCCCGACTTGGCAGGTGCGAGCAGCGGCTCCGTTCAGTACACAGCAACGAGAACCCCTCTCACCGTAAATGACGTACGTGCTGATTCGCGCGCCTGAAGTCTTATTCCAGATCTCAACGAATTCCAGTGGAAGAATACCCACCTCGTTGCAATGCTCTGGGTCCAGAGTTATTGAGCCGTGGTAGTTCAAATCCGCGTCGGTCACAGTGATACCATGAAGCTTGGCGGCAACGAATTTTCTCATCTACAGGTTTCCTCTTCGGGTATGGATCACTGCGCTAACGGCGACTGCAGTGTCTCGGTCCCCACAGGACGGGGATTGATCGATGTGCTGCGTGGCTTTCAGAAGGATCGATAATCACGATGGAGATCGCGGTCACCTTGCTCCAGCTAGACGAGACGCTTAGGCGCAAGGTGGTCCGTTATGAGTCGGAGGCATTGCCGGTTTACCGATGCGCTCTTCCAGCAGAATAACACCCGACACAGATATGACATGTTCCTTCCTTCAATTGATTGCGATGTCAGCCACGACATGAATGCCCGTCGACAGCTTCCGCCGCCTCGCAACCAGTGTCGCAAACCTCGTGCCAATTGGGCTGATGGGGCCATGGAGAGAATTTTGTGTTCGCATTTCAGCTGTTTAGCCTCGAGTCAAACCAGAGATTGATTCCGCAAGCTTGTGTCGGGGACCCGACAGAGCGACGTGAGGTGTCGGATCGTGTTACTGGAGACGCCATTGGTGACTTCGAAGACCGGAAGAAGTTGCGTGCCAGGCAGCAAGCCAGCAAATCGCGCGCGTCATCGTTCGCATCCGCGCCGGCCGCATCGATCAGACCTCGATCTTCTTGAAACAATCCAATTTTGCGAAACTCCTTCAAGCGCTTGCCAGGCGGGTTATGCACAAAGACGTCACCCTGAACCACCCAGCCGTTATCCTTGGTGGCCCGACGAATGAGGCGTCACGCTAAGTGCGTCTCGTGCGCGATGTAGTTGTTGGATCGTCGTCAGCGTATCCTGCCAGGGTCGGTAGGTCGGATGGTCCCGTGATAGGCCTCCAAGAACCAAGCCATGGACGGGGCGCTGCGGAGCGTTGGAGATCGGGTGCTTCGGCCATGCCTGAGTGGCAGCGCTGGACAAAGCTTGACTGGTGATAGGCGGTTGCGATGGCGTGCGCCAGCGGTCTGACCCTCCACCATGTCCGCGCACTTCCCCGCTCGCATCCACAAGGCGCTCGACCGCCTCGGGGTGCCTGGATCGGACAGAACGGGGAGACTAATCGCCATGGACAGACGGCTCGGCCGATTGGATGCCGGCCCGCAGAGAAAGTTCTCTTATGTACGCTCGACCAGAAGATCTCTGTGGGCGCGCCACTATGGTCGCGCCAGCAAAACAGTCTCATCCTTCACCGTCTTGATGACGATATAGGTCTATAGGGTGATGTCACGTTATCTGACTCTGACCGCGCTGAGGTCTGTATGGCGGATGTCAGTTGCCCACGGTGACGACTTTCCACTCTGCTATGGCTTGCAGGCGGTGAAGATGGACCTGAATGGCGGAGCGTTTCGTACGGGGCGGGATGAAGAGGTTTCGGACGGCGGAAAAGATCGAGACGAAGCGCTGCAGACTTCCCGGTGATCGGAAGCCTTGCTGTCAATCGGCCCGCAATTGGGACCCTGGATCGGCTCGCAAAAGGGGGTCTGACTCACATTTGATGATTTTGCATGGCGGCGTGGTGCTGTTTTCTGAGGGGAATC
>NZ_JAMYSA010000226.1:0-4030 GCF_040321735.1 Mesorhizobium sp. M0293 | reverse complement strand
CGAAGCCTCGGCTCGTCACTTCGGACATTGGCTGCAAAGCGCCAAGATCGCTGTCGCGGAGATCAACGAGGATACGGTTCGCCGCTTTGCGCGACATCGATGCCGCTGTCCCGGCGTTCGACGAGCCGATCGCCTGTCCGCCAAATACGTGAACCGGACGCGGCGGTTCGTGAGCTTTCTGGCGGAATGCGAGGTCGTTACGCCATTGACGCAGGATGAGCCGCGTGCCTACGACGACCAAGTCCTTGCATTCCAGATTTGGCTGAGACGGCACCGGGGCATTTCTGAGCGCACAATCGGTCGCCATGGCCGAATGGTCATGCGGCTGCTTCCGGCTTTGGGTCCCGATCCAAGGCACTACGATGCCCGTCTTATTCGGCAAGCGATCTTGGATGAAGGCAAGCGAACTTCGCCAGCTTACCTCAAGACAATGACGATGGCGCTGCGGGGCTACCTCAGATATTTGGCAACCCAAGGCCTATGCGGGCCGGGGCTTGATCATGCGATCCCCACGGTGCCGCAATGGCGGTTGTCGGCCTTGCCGCGCTACATCTCCCCGGCGGAAGTTGAGCGGGTCATTGCGTCGTGCGACGTTACGACGCCAATGGGCATCCGCGACCGCGCGGTGCTTCTGCCACTTGCACGTCTCGGCCTGCGCGCCGGCGACATTTCGGGAATGCGCCTCGACGACATTGACTGGCGCGAGGGAACCTTGCGTGTCCGCGGCAAAGGACGTCGCGAGGTCCAGCTTCCGCTGCCCCAAGACGCTGGCGACGCGATTATCGACTATCTGCGAGACGCCCGTCCGCCTGCCGCCTGTGAGCAGATTTTCCTGCGGACCGTTGCACCGTTTCGGCCATTGGTGAGCGCGAGTGTCTCGAGCATCGTCAGCCTTGCGCTCGCGAGGGCCGGCATCGACCACGCTCCGTCCCGAGGCGCCCATCTTCTGCGGCATTCGGCAGCAACCAGCATGCTGCGGGCCGGCGCCACGCTGGACCTGATTGGAACCGTGCTGCGCCATCGGTCGGTCGACGTCGACATGTTGCTTCGGGTTGCCCAGCCCTGGCCGGGGAGTGCGTCATGCTGAGCCAGGATCTCGCACGCTATGTGGAACTGCAGCATAGGCTGGGCTTCAGGTTCCGCGTCCAGAACACGCTGTTGAAGAGCTTTGTTGCCTTCGCCGAGCGACACGACGACCGACATCTCCAAGCTGCCCGCGTGCTCGAATGGGCGAGGCTTGCGTCTTTGCCACAGCAGCGCCGCAACCGACTCCTGACGGTCCGCCGCTTTGCGCTGGCGCTGTCGGCCGAGGATCGGCGTCATGAGATCCCGCCCGCTGACGCTCTGGGCCGCAGCCCGTTGGAGCGACGGATTCCGCATATCTACAGCGCGGACGAGATCGCCGCGCTGATGCAGGCGGCTGCCCGCCTGAAGCCGGCAGGTTCGATCCGGCCGTTAATGTACGAGACCCTGTTCGGCTTGATTGCCGCCACCGGCATGCGCATTTCCGAAGCCCTCTCGCTTCAGCTCGATGACCTGACCGCCGATGGCCTGATCATCCGACAGACCAAGTTCCACAAGAGCCGCTTGCTGCCGCTCCACGGCACGACATGCGACGCTTTGGACCGGTATTTGGTTGCACGCCGCCGGCTCGGTACCTTGAACAATGCGCTATTCGTTTCCGCCGCGGGCGCATCGCCGGCCTACAGTACCGTGATCGCCAACTTTCTCCAGCTCGCGCGCTCGATCGGCCTGCGAGGAGGCCCCGGCCAACCGGGCCCCTGTATTCATGATCTACGGCACACCTTTGCCGTACGCTCACTGGAGCAGTGCCGGCACGATCGCGATGCCGTCGGCCGTCATATCGTTGCCCTCAGCACCTACCTCGGCCATGCCCACGTCACCGACACCTATTGGTACCTGCAGGCAACACCGATCCTGATGAGGCAGATCGCGGCGGCCGGCGAGGCCTTGCACCAAGGAGCCGTCTCATGACCGCGCTGGCTCCGCATCTCACCGCCTTCCTGCGCGAGCATCTGCCGCACGAGAGGCGAGCGAGCCCGCACACCTGCGCGGCCTACGCCTACAGCTTTCAGTTGCTGCTCTGCTTCGCGGCTGCCCGACTGCGGACCACCCCATCCGGCATCGAGATTGAGCAGCTCGATCCGTCGCTCATTCTCTCCTTCCTGGAACACATGGAGGAAGGACGCGGCAACTCGGCGCGCACCCGCAACGTCCGTCTTGCCGCCATCAAAGCCTTCTTCCGCTTCCTCGAGTATAGGCTCCCGTCCTGTCTGGATCAGGCACGCCGGATCCGGGCGATCCCGATGAAGAAGGTCGACGAGGCCCTCGTCAGTCATCTCAGCCGCGACGAGATGCAGGCTCTGCTCGACGCGCCGGACCCGCGTCAGGTCTCCGGCATCCGCGATCGGGCGATGCTGCATCTGGCCTTCGCTGCCGGGCTGCGCGTGTCCGAACTCGTCAGCCTCCGCATCGACCAGATCGACCGCCAGACGGTCGCCAGCATCCACGTCATGGGCAAAGGACGCCGCGAGCGCGTGCTGCCCCTGTGGAAGCAGACCGCAGCGGCATTGAAGGCTTGGCTGGCGGTCCGCCCGGCGAGTGGCGACGCCGAGCTCTTTCTCAATGCGACGGGACGCGCGATGACCCGGTCCGGATTCGAATATATCCTGGCCAAGCACGTTGCCACCGCGGCGCGGAAGCAACCGTCCATTGCCGACAAGCGCGTCACTCCCCACGTCTTGCGCCACACCTGTGCCATGCACACGCTGCAGGCGACCCGGGATGTCCGCAAAGTCTCGCTCTGGCTCGGTCATGCCAGCCTCCAAAGTACGGAAATCTACCTGCGGGCCGATCCGACCGAGAAGCTCGAGGCGCTCGCCGCGATGGCGCCGCCGTCGCTCAAGTCGGGTCGCTTCCGCTCTCCCGATAAGCTGCTGGCCATGCTCAAGTCCGTCAGCCGATCGGCAGATTATGTCGAGTGATCGCTGCTCAAATACCGCAGGCGGCAAGGAATTGCCGCTGCGGACTCCGCATAATCCGACGCTCCACATAATTGCGGAAGTCGACCGGCTTCGTCGCCACCAAGACCTTGACCGCACCCGTCGGCCCGATCACGACGTCGCCTTCAGCGCGCGGATCACTGCGGCCACCGTCTTGGTATCGGCGCCCCGGCCGACGCGCATCGCGATGCCGTCGATCTCAAGCTCGATCATGCCCGCATCTCGGGTGGCTTGCCGTTTCCGCTGCTTCGCTGGACGCTTGGCTACAGGTTCCGGCGCCGTCACAACCGCCGGCACAAAGGCAGGAGAATCTTGCTGCACCGAAGCGACCTGTTTGCGCGCTTCGCGGCGCCAGGTGAAGACCTGCTGCGGCCTAAGGCCATACCGACGGGCGACCTCGGAAATGATTGCGTTCGGCTCCAGCGTCTCCGCGATGATCCGCGCCTTGTCATCCACCGACCAATGACGCCGACCGCCGGCACCGTTGATCACCTCGAAACGCCGAAGCTGCCGCTCCGGGTCAAGCGTAAGGTCAAGTCCAGACACAAGCCGATCTCCGATCCCAATACAGGATCGGCAACCTCACAGATCACGACCACTCCCGAAAGGTGGTCCCACAACAGCGCTTACTCTTGACGTCATCGAAAGGGATAAGAACGATATCCACGCGCTAATACTCGAGAAGTTGACGTGCTGGCCATTGCGCCCGCCGACTAGCTGCGCTGAGACAGAAAGGTAGGATCTCTCCTCGTGGACGGGGTGCGATAGCTGTTGTCCCCACAAGGTTGAACAGTGTCAGCGCGTTTCCTATTGGCAGGCTGTCACCTCCCACATCGACATGCCCGCACCAACTTTTGGGGCAGTAATCGGGCAGCCGGGCGTGCTTGGCATTGTGTTTTGCATGAAGCGTGGCTTCGATCCACTGTCCGACCATTGTCATCGAGTGTTAACCAGCCTGTAATGAACAAATGTATCAAGCCCTCTGCGGCCACCCTCATACCCGTAGC
>NZ_JAMYSA010000225.1:0-4043 GCF_040321735.1 Mesorhizobium sp. M0293 | reverse complement strand
GCGCCGCTCCCCCGCCGTTTGCGGATGCCGCTAGCCCCCCCCTCTGGGGGGGCGGGGCGCGCCCCGCCGGGGGGGGGGGGGGGGGTCCTCGTAGGGCGCACCCCCACCCCGTCTCGCAATCTCCGCTTCGCTCCGACTGCGAGCCGACCCTCCCCACAAGGGGGAGGGTGAAGCAGAGCCTCTCTCCGCAGGAGCACCCTTGCCCGCCCCACTCATCGAAATGCGCGGCATCACCAAGAGCTTTGGCGCCGTCAAGGCGAACGAGGCCGTCGATCTCAGCGTCGCGCCCGGCGAAATCCTCGGACTGCTGGGCGAGAACGGCGCGGGCAAGACGACGCTGATGAACGTGCTGTTCGGCGCCTATGCGCCTGACGCTGGCGAAATCCTCATCCAGGGCCAGCGGGTGCGGATCACCAGTTCCGCCGATGCGCTGGCCGCCGGCATCGGCATGGTGCACCAGCATTTTCACCTCGCGCCGCGGCTCACTGTGCTGGAAAACCTTTTGATCGGCATTCCCGGCAGGACAGGGCGGATCGACCGCGCCGGCGGGCTGGCGCGACTGGCCGAAATCAGCAGGCAGCATGGACTGACGCTTGATCCCGCTCTTCCCGTCTCGGCGCTGTCGGTCGGCGAACAGCAGCGGCTGGAAATCGTCAAGGCGCTGTTTCGCGGCGCCAGGCTGCTTATCCTGGACGAGCCGACGGCGGTGCTGGCGCCGAGCGAGGTCGACGGACTGTTTTCGGCATTGCGCTCGATGGCGGCGCAAGGCCTCGGCATCATCTTCATCTCGCACAAGCTCAACGAGGTGCGGGCGCTGACGCATCGCTGCACGGTGCTGCGGCATGGCCGCGTCGCCGGCCGCGTCGATGACCCGGCCAACACGACATCGGCTGCCATGGCGCAACTGATGTGCGGCCACGAGATCGTGCCGCCGGCGCGGGGACCATCGACGCCTGGTGCTGATGTGCTCACCCTCAAGGGCATCTCGACATCGCATCATTCGGGCACGCCGCTGCGCGACGTATCGCTTGCCGTTCGTGCCGGTGAGATTCTCGGCATTGCCGGCGTGTCGGGCAATGGCCAGCGAGCCTTGGCGGAGGTGATCTCCGGGACGCGTGTGCCTGACGCCGGCCAGATGACGATCGCCGGCAGCAAGGTCACACGGTTTTCGCCGCGCGAGGTGCAAGCGCTCGGCCTTGGCCGCATTCCGGAAGACCGCATGACGACGGGGCTGGTCACCAACCTGCCGCTTGCCGACTCGATGGTGTTGCCGCGCATCGGCACCGCCGCTTTCAGCAGCAGGGGCCTGCTCAAGCCGGATGCGATCCGCGCCTTCGCGGAAGAACAGATCCAGGCCTATGATATCAGGTGCCCCGGGCCGATGACCCGCGCCGGCGCGCTGTCCGGCGGCAATCTGCAGAAGGCGCTGCTGGCGCGCGAACTCGCCTTCGATCCGAAGGTGCTTGTTGTCTCGCAGCCGACGCGGGGCCTCGACATCGGCGCCGCCCGCTTCATCCATGAAAAGTTCCTCGACATGCGGGCGAAGGGCTGCGGCATCGTCGTCATTGGTGAGGATCTCGAAGAGCTGCTGGTGCTCTGCGACCGCATCGCGGTGATGTATGAGGGCCGCATCGTCGGCACGCTCGACAGCGCCGATGCGACGATCGCGCGGCTTGGCCTGATGATGACCGGGGCGGAGGGGAGAGTCTAGATGAACCTTCTGGCGCCGCTGACCCCCACCCCTAACCCCTCCCCACAAGGGGGAGGGAGATGCTGCCGCGCTCCGTTCACACAGCTTCCGAGCCCAAACTTCAGCCGTTTTGTCGTGGTCAGCGCCTCCGAGAGTTCCCCTCCCCCTTGTGGGGAGGGGCTAGGGGTGGGGGTCCTTCTTCGTCAGAATCCTTGTTCGACAGACCGAACAGAGGGTGCCGCCTAATGTTCCGCCTGGAAGTCCGCGCAAGCACTCCTGCCTGGTTCAACCTCGCTTTGCCATTGCTGGCGATCGGAGCAACGCTCATCTTGTGCAGCGGCCTCATCGCGCTGGCCGGCGCCGGCGTGCTCGAGGCCTATGGCGTGATGTTCACGGCCTCGCTGGGTGACAGCTATGCGATCACCGAAACGATGGTGCGTGCAGCACCGATGATTTTTACCGGGCTGGCGGTCGCGGTCGCCTTCCGGGCAAAATTCTGGAACATCGGCGCCGAGGGGCAGTTGCTGGCCGGCGCGGTTGCCAGCTGCTTTGTCGGCACCATTCCAATGCCTGGGCCGCTCGCCATGTTCTTGATGGCGGTGGCCGGGGCTGCGGCCGGCGCTGCGGTGGCGCTGGTTCCGGCCACGCTTCGGGTAAAATTCAGGGTGGACGATGTCGTCAGTTCGCTGCTGCTCAACTCGGTCATCTACTATGCGCTGATGGCGCTGATCGAAGGGCCGTGGAAGGACAGTTTCAGCGGCTATCCGATCTCGCCGCCGATCGAGGATGCGGCCAATTTTCCGGTGCTGCTCGAAGGCACGCGGCTGCATCTCGGCGTCGTCGTGGCGCTACTGTCGGCACCGTTGATCTGGTTCCTGATCGTGCGTACGACGCTCGGCTTCAGGATCAGGGTCACCGGCGAGAATCCCGAAGCCGCCCGCTATGGCGGCATCCATGTCGAGCGGGTGCTTATCTCGACGGCGCTGCTGTCCGGCGCACTGGCCGGGCTGGCCGGCGTCGGCGAGGTCGGCGGCGTGCATTTTCAGGTGATGAGCGACATCTCGCCAGGCTATGGTTATTCCGGCATCGTCGTTGCCATGCTGGCGCGGCTCAATCCGCTTGGCGTCGTGCCGGCGGCGATCTTTCTTGCCGCCGTGATGACTGGGGCCGAGGCGATGTCGCGGGCGACCGGCGTGCCGGCCTTCCTCAGCGATGTCATCCAGGGAACCGCATTGCTTGCGATGCTGGTGGCGCTGCTGTTCACCGCCTATCGCATCCGCCGTGTCGGAGCGGCCCGATGAGCGCGGTGTTCGAACAGATCTTTCAGGTAGGCTTCCTCGCCGCCATCATCCGCATCGCCACGCCGTTGGCGTTTGCGACGCTGGGCGAAATGTTCTCCGAGCGCGCCGGGGTGCTCAATCTCGGCATCGAAGGCATCATGCTTTTGTCGGCGATGACTGGCTTCACCGCCGCCAGCCTCAGCGGCAGCCTGTGGCTCGGCGTGCTGGCGGCGGTGCTGACCGGCATGCTGATGGGCGCGCTGCACGCGCTGTTTACGGTGGTGCTCGGCCTTAGCCAGCATGTCTGCGGCATCGGCGTGACGCTATTCTCTTCGGGCCTTGCCTATTTCCTCTACCGGCTGATCTTTGGCCAGCAATCGGTGCCGCCGAACATCAAGGGTTTTCAGACACTGCCGATCCCGATCCTGTCCGGCATTCCGGTGCTCGGGCCGGCGGTGTTCAACCAGTTTGCGCTGGTCTACATGGCGATCCTTGCGATCCCGCTGGCCGCCTTCGTGCTCTACCGCACGCCATGGGGCCTGTCGGTGCGCATGGTCGGCGAAAACCCGCGCGCCGCCGATTCAGCCGGCGTCAGCGTCATCGCCGCGCGTTTCCAGGCGGTCATCCTCGGCGGCGCGCTGATGGGTCTGGCCGGTGCCTTCCTGTCGATGGCGCAGTTCAACGCCTTCACCTTCGGCGTCGTCTCCGGGCGCGGCTGGGTGGCGATTGCGCTGGTCGTCTTCGGCCGCTGGGACCCGTGGCGCTCGGCGGGTGCGGCACTTCTGTTCGCCTTCGTCGACGCCTTGCAATTGCGCATGCAGGCGAGCGGGCTCGGACATATCCCCTACGAGGCGTTCCTGATGCTGCCGTTCATTTTCACCATCGTCGCCATGGCGGTGATGTCGCGCAATGCTGTGGCGCCTTCCGCGCTGCTCAAGCCATTTCGACGGGAAGAGCGGTAGACGAGTGTTTCCTCCCCCCTCCGGAGGCTATTGCATTCACACATCTCGGTTGCGTTTTGGGGCGAAGCTCGATTCTATTTGGGCCGGGACGCTGAAGGAGGTTTGAATGAC
>NZ_JAMYSA010000224.1:0-4153 GCF_040321735.1 Mesorhizobium sp. M0293 | reverse complement strand
CAACCCACTGATTAGCGGCGCCCGGGTCATGGGTTAAAACCCCACCGTGCGTCAACTCCCCCCGGTGTTAAACATCAAAACGCCCGTCGCTTCCGCACGCGACGCGCTTGGGCATTTTGGTGTTGAGGGTGGTCCATGGCTGAAGTGATTGATGGTAAGAGCGTTGCCGAAGACGTGGTGCGGACGGTCAAGATCCTGACGGCCGAACTTGTCGCCAAAGGCAAGGCCAAGCCCGGTCTTGCCGTGGTCATCGTCGGCGAGGATCCGGCCAGCCAGGTCTATGTCGCTTCCAAATCGCGCACCGCCAAGGAATGCGGCTTTCATTCCGTCCAGCACACGCTGCCGGCCGAAACCTCCGAACCGGCATTGCTGAAGATCATCGGCGACCTCAACGCCGATCCGGCCATCAACGGCATCCTGGTGCAGCTTCCGCTGCCTGCCCATATCGACGCCGGCAAGATCATCCAGACCATCGCGCCGGAAAAGGATGTCGACGGCTTCCATTTCATCAATGTCGGCAAGCTCGGCACCGGTGAACTCGAGACTGCCTTCGTGCCCTGTACACCGGCCGGCTCGATGCTTTTGATCGAGCGTGTGCGCGGCAAGGATTTGTCCGGCCTCAATGCCGTCGTCGTCGGTCGCTCCAACATCGTCGGCAAGCCGATGGCCAATCTCCTGCTCGCCGCCAATTGCACCGTCACCATCGCCCACAGCCGTACCAAGGACCTGCCGGCACTTGCCCGCACCGCCGACATTCTGGTCGCGGCCGTCGGCCGGCCGGAGATGATCAGGGGCGATTGGGTGAAGCCAGGTGCCACCGTCGTCGATGTCGGCATCAACCGCATTCCCGCACCCGAGAAGGGTGAGGGCAAGTCGCGCCTCGTCGGCGATGTCGCCTATGCCGAGGCGGCCAAGGCCGCCGGCGCCATCACGCCGGTGCCCGGCGGCGTCGGGCCGATGACCATTGCCATGCTGATGGCCAATACGTTAGCCTCGGCCTACCTTGCGGCCGGATTGAAACGGCCGTCCTTCTGACCCGCCAGAAAGCCGCAGCTTTGCCGAACCCCAGTGTTCCCTCAGAACGGCCGGTCATGACTGATCCCGTTCAAGGCGGCCGGCAGTTCGCTTTCCTGCTGGTAGACAAGTTCTCCATGTTCTCGCTGGCCGCGGCGATCGATACGTTCCGGTCGGCGAACCGGTTGCTCGGCCGCGACTTCTACGGCTGGACCACGGTGTCTGCCGACGGCGATCCGGTGATGGCCTCCAATGGCCTGCCGCTCAAGATCGACTACGCCGTTGCCGACCTGCCGCCGGTCGATATCCTCTTCGTCTCGGTCGGCTTGACGACCGAATTTCCCGGCAAGAGCAAGGTGCTGGCGGCTTTGCGCAGCTGGGGCCGGCGCGGCAATGCGCTCGGTGCCTTGTCGGTCGGCTCCTACCTGCTGGCCGAGGCCGGCCAGCTCGAAGGCTACCGCTGCACCATCCATTGGGAGAACCGCGCCGGCTTCGTCGAACGCTTCCCCGACATCAACTGCACGGGCAATGTCTTCGAGATCGATCGCAAGCGCTACACCTGCGCCGGCGGCACCACCTCGATCGACCTGATGCTGGAGATCGTGCGCGGCGATTTCGGCTCGAATCTCGCCAATGGCGTCGCCAACCAGTTCCAGCACGAACGCATCCGCTCGGCCGGAGACCGCCAGCGCGTCGGCCCGGAACGCGACCTGACCGGCAAGTCGGAGAAGCTCAGGCGCATCGTCGAACTGATGGCCGACCACCTCGACGAACCGCTGTCGGCGGTGCAGCTGGCCAAATCCGCCGGCCTGTCGGTGCGCCAGGTCGAGCGCCTATTCCTGCGCCATCTCAGCGTCACGCCCGGCCGCTACTACATGCGGCTGCGGCTGGAGCGGGCGCGCGAACTGCTGCGCCAGACCAACATGCCGATCCTCGACGTGGCGATCGCGACCGGCTTCACCTCGCATTCCTATTTCGCCCAGAGCTACCGGCTGCAATTCGGCAGGCCGCCCTCGGAAGAGCGCCGCACGACCTACTAAATCTCGCTTCCGCTGAAAAGTTCGGCATTCGGCCCGGCGCCGACACGTAGGCTGAAGGGTGCATCAAACGAAAAACCCGCCTGAGCGGCGGGTCACTGGCGCAAATCAGCACCATGGACAAATATCTACCATAGCTGAGGGCGCTGAGTCAAGATAAAATTCCTATCGTGAAAGACTCCCGGCACTGCCGACACCGCCGAACGTCAGATCTTTTGTTAAGCTGAGTTCGGAGCCCTACGCACCGGCACCGACTTGTGTCCCGGCGCCGCGTCAAATAGCTTGCCGCCCGGATCAGGGGCGGATTGAGGAGATTTCGATGGCGGGACTTGCACGGGGCGTCGCTGCGGCGATCCTCCTTTTGTCGATGACGACGTTCGGCTTCGCCGCAAACAAGGTCATCGTCATCCTCGACGCCTCCGGCTCGATGTGGGCGCAGATCGACGGCAAGCCCAAGCTCGAAATCGCCCGCGAGTCGCTGCGAACCGTGCTTCAATCGGTCCCCACCGATGACGAGATCGGCTTCATGGCCTATGGCCATCGCGAGAAGGGCAGCTGCGAGGATATCCAGCTGATCGTGCCGCCACAGGCAGGTTCGGCAAGTGCCATCTCGGCCGCCGCCGACAGCCTGAAATTCCTCGGCAAGACGCCGCTGACCTCTGCCGTCAAGCAAGCAGCCGAGGCGTTGAAATACACCGAGGACAAGGCGACCGTCGTGCTCATCACCGACGGTCTCGAAACATGCGGTGGCGACCCTTGCGCGCTTGGCAAGGAGCTTGAGGCATCCGGCGTCGACTTCACCGCCGATGTCGTTGGCTTCGGCCTCACCGCCGACGAAGGCAAGCAGATCGCCTGCCTCGCCGACAACACCGGCGGCAAATACATCCAGGCTTCCGACGAGAAGGCGCTGCAGGAGGCGCTTGTCGAGACCGTGGCGGCACCCGCTCCAGAACCGGCTCCCGCTCCGGCGCCTGCGCCCGCACCGGAGCCGGCGAAACCGGAATTCAATTTTCAGCCGACAGTGGTGATGGCCGAAGGTAGCGAGCCGATCACCGACGGCAACGCCTGGGAGATCTACAAGGCAAGCGCCGACGGCTCGCGGGGCGATTCCGTCACCACCGAATATGGCACCTACAACGGCAATCTCGAACCGGGCGACTATATCGTCGTCGCACGCGACGACGAGGCCAAGGTGGAACAGAAATTCAAGATCGAGGCAGGCCAGGTCTACAAGCCGCTGTTCACCTTGAACGCGGGCACCATGCTCATTCATCCGCGGCCGAGCCAGGGCGCCGACATCAGTGATGCGGCCAGCCTCAATTTCGCTTATCCGGGTGGCAGCACCACCCACTATGGCGACACCAAAATCATCGTGCCGGCGGGCGAACAGAAGGTCACGGTCCAGATCGGCGCCGGCAGCGTCACCGAAACCATCCAGCTCGCCGCCGGGCAGAAGATCGAGAAGGACGTCATCGTTGGCGTCGGCCATATCGTGCTCAACGCCTTCTATGTCGCAGGCGGCGACAAGGCCGACAGTTCCGGCCTCGGCTTCGAGATCGTCAAGGCGAAGAAGAAAATCGATGGCACGCGTGACAGTGTCGAGCATTCCTATGGACCGGACAGCAAGTTCTGGCTGCCGCCGGACTACTATGTCGCGCTGACCACGCTTGACCTGGCGGTCGTCGAGCAGCCGTTCAGCGTCAAGGTCGGTGATGTCATGGACATCAAGGTGCCGCTCGATGCCGGCGTTCTGGCCATGTCGGCCCCCGGTGCCTACTCGATCGAGATCCTGTCGCCGAAAAAGGACATAGAGGGCAAGCGAAAGGCGCTTGGCCTGAACTATGGCGATACCTGGCAGCAGACCGTTCCGGCCGGCGACTATGTGGTCGTCCGCCACATGTCCGATGCAGGCCATGACAAGGAAATGCCGGTGACGGTCAAGGCCGGCGAACGGAGCGAAATCACCGTTACGCCGTGACAGCCATTTGACTGGTAGCAAAAAGGGCGGCCAAGAGCCTAATGCGGTTCACTTAAGAACCTTAACGATCTTGAATTGGTAGCGTTGGGGCGGTTTTTTAACGACACGGGGGCATGTTCGCCCC
>NZ_JAMYSA010000223.1:0-4279 GCF_040321735.1 Mesorhizobium sp. M0293 | reverse complement strand
AACCGGCGGATCACAAAACTCAGCCATGCGTAAATCAGAGGACTCGGTCGACCCCCACTCCGGGTAGTTGCGCGCGACACCTCTCCCCCGATCGACGGGGGAGAGGAAAGGCGCGAGTTTGCCGACCTTGGCGCCCTTCCTGTCTCTCAGGAGGTGCGGAAGCGTGGATAGGTCCCAAGTCTTCGCCAATCATCTTATCTTCCGACAAACCCAGCCCAACCTTCTCCCTAATTGCGCGTCCCCGCCCAACATCGACAAGAAATTTCGCAGACATATCTTCATCTTGGTGCTGGGGAGGCTGATCGGCCGGTGCTGCCGGGACCGACTTGTGCAGGCTTGCCCGACGAATTCGCACTGGTCTGGCCGTGCAGATATGCAACTATCGGCGCCAGGCAACATTGGAGGACTTGGTCATGGCCGATGCTGGGATGTTGCGGTTTCACGTTCCGGAGCCGGAAGTGCGGCCGGGCGGAACGCCTGACTTTTCCAACGTGCCGATCCCCAAGGCCGGCTCGGTGCCGCGCCCCGACATCGATGTCGATCCGCGCACCATACGCGACCATGCCTTCTCGATCATCCGCGTGCTGAACCGCACTGGCGAAGCCGTCGGCCCCTGGGCCGGCTTGCTTTCCAGCGACGAGCTTCTGGCCGGCCTGCGCCACATGATGACGCTGCGGACCTTCGACGCCCGCATGCAGATGGCGCAGCGCCAGGGCAAGACATCGTTCTACATGCAGCATCTGGGCGAAGAGGCGGTGGCTTGCGCCTTCCGCAAGGCGCTCGAACCCGGCGACATGAACTTTCCGACCTATCGCCAAGCGGGGCTGCTCATCGCCGACGGCTACCCGATGGTCACGATGATGAACCAGATCTATTCCAACGAGGCCGATCCGCTGAAGGGCCGGCAATTGCCGATCATGTATTCGTCGAAGGAGCACGGCTTCTTCTCGATCTCCGGCAATCTGGCGACGCAGTACATCCAGGCGGTCGGCTGGGCGATGGCTTCGGCGATCAGCAATGATTCGAAGATCGCGGCGGCCTGGATCGGCGACGGCTCGACGGCCGAGTCCGACTTCCATTCGGCGCTGGTGTTCGCCTCCACCTACAAGGTGCCCGTCGTGCTCAACGTCGTCAACAACCAGTGGGCGATCTCGACTTTCCAGGGTATCGCGCGCGGCGGCTCGGGCACGTTTGCAGCCAGAGGCCTCGGCTTCGGCATTCCGTCGCTGCGCGTCGACGGCAACGACTATCTGGCTGTCCATGCCGTGGCCAAATGGGCGGCGGAGCGCGCGCGCAGCAATCTCGGGCCAACGCTGGTCGAATATGTCACCTACCGCGCCGGCGCGCATTCGAGCTCGGACGATCCGTCCGCCTACCGGCCGAAGACCGAATCCGACGCCTGGCCGCTCGGCGATCCGATCGTGCGGCTGAAGAACCATCTGATCGCGCTCGGTGTCTGGTCGGAGGAGCGGCACACCCAGGCCGAGGCGGAAATCCTCGACACGGTGATCGCGGCGCAGAAGGAAGCGGAAGGCCACGGCACACTGCATGCCGGCGGCAAGCCGTCGACGCGCGACATGTTCGAGGGCCTCTACGCCGAGATGCCGCCGCATCTGCGGCGCCAGCGCCAGCAGGCGGGAGTCTGAGCCATGCCGAGACGCACCATGATCGAGGCGATCCGCGACGCCATGGACGTGTCGATGGCGCGCGACGACCGCGTCGTCGTGTATGGCGAGGATGTCGGCTTCTTCGGCGGCGTCTTCCGCTGCACGCAGGGCCTGCAGGCGAAATACGGCAAGAGCCGCTGCTTCGATGCGCCGATCAGCGAATCCGGCATCGTCGGCTCGGCCATCGGCATGGCCGCCTATGGCTTGAAACCGTGCGTGGAGATTCAGTTTGCCGACTACATGTATCCGGCATACGACCAGCTGACCCAGGAAGCGGCGCGGCTGCGCTACCGCTCCAATGGCGATTTCACCTGCCCGATCGTGGTGCGGATGCCGACCGGCGGCGGCATTTTTGGCGGCCAGACGCACAGCCAGAGCCCGGAAGCGCTGTTCACCCATGTGTCGGGGCTGAAGACCGTGGTGCCGTCCAATCCGCATGACGCCAAGGGGCTGCTGATCGCGGCGATCGAGGACCCGGACCCGGTGATCTTCCTGGAGCCGAAGCGGCTCTACAACGGTCCCTTCGATGGCCATCACGACCGGCCGGTGACGCCATGGTCGAAGCATGCGCTCGGCGAGGTCGCCGACGGCCACTACACGGTGCCGCTCGGCAAGGCGGCGATCCGCAGGCCAGGGTCAGCCGTCACCGTGCTCGCCTATGGCACCATGGTCTATGTCGCGCAGGCGGCGGCCGAGGAAACCGGCATCGATGCCGAAATCATCGATCTCAGGACCCTGATGCCGCTCGATCTCGACACCATCGTTGCTTCAGTGAAAAAAACGGGACGCTGCGTCATCGTGCATGAGGCGACGCTGACCTCTGGCTTCGGCGCCGAGCTGTCGGCGCTGGTGCAGGAAAACTGCTTCTACCATCTGGAGGCGCCGGTGGCGCGGGTCGCCGGCTGGGACACGCCCTATCCACATGCGCAGGAATGGGACTATTTCCCCGGCCCTGCCCGGGTAGGCCGAGCTCTCCTCGAAACCATGGAGGCCTGAGATGGGCGAGCACATCATCAAGCTGCCCGATGTCGGCGAGGGTGTCGCCGAGGCCGAGCTTGTCGAATGGCACGTCAAGGTCGGCGATATCGTGCGCGAGGACAGCGTGCTCGCCGCCGTCATGACCGACAAGGCGACGGTTGAAATTCCGTCGCCGGTCGACGGCGAAATCCTGTGGCTGGGCGCCGAGATCGGCGACACGGTGGCAATCGGTTCGCCCATCGTGCGGCTGAAGGTGGCGGGCGAGGGCAATGTTGCGGGTGGTGCGACGCCGGCAAAAGTCACGGCTGAGAGTACCCCCACCCCTAACCCCGCCCCCCCACGGGGAGGGGGACGCGTTTCAAACACGAAGGCCGACGCAAAGTCAGCCACTTCCAAGAATGCGCCAAGAACCGCGAGCGTCAGTGAGTCAGATGCCGGCGTGCGAGCAGCGCAGACAGAATCCCCCTCCCCCTTGTGGGGAGGGGTTAGGGGTGGGGGTACTGCGCCGACGTCCCGAGGTGCCGCGCCCGCCGGCGCGCCGCGTCCCGAAGGTGAAAAGCCGCTGGCGTCGCCGGCTGTTCGTCTGCGGGCAAAGGAGGCCGGCGTCGACCTCAGGCAGGTTGCGGGATCTGGCCCGGCCGGCCGCATCGGCCATGAGGACATCGAGGCATTCCTGGCCCGCGGCCCGCAGGTCGCCAAGGGCCTCGCCCGCAACGATGCCGTCCAGGACATCAAGGTGGTCGGCTTGAGGCGCAAGATCGCCGAGAAGATGTCGCTGTCGAAATCGCGCATCCCGCATATCACCTATGTCGAGGAGATCGACGTCACCGCGCTGGAGGATCTGCGCGCCGCGCTCAACAAGGAGAAGCGCGTTGGCGTGGAGAGGCCGAAGCTGACGCTGCTGCCGTTCCTGATGCGGGCGATGGTCAAGGCGATCTCAGACCAGCCCAATCTCAATTCACTGTTCGACGACGAGGCCGGCATCATCCACCAGCATGGCGGCATCCATATCGGCATTGCGGCGCAGACGCCGTCAGGGCTGGTGGTGCCTGTGGTCAAGCACGCCGAGGCGCGCGACATCTGGGAGTGCGGCGCCGAGGTTATCCGGCTTGCCGAGGCGGCCAAGTCCGGCACCGCGACACGCGACGAATTGTCCGGTTCGACCATCACCATCACCTCGCTCGGCGCCATGGGCGGCGTGGCGACGACGCCGGTCATCAACCATCCGGAAGTGGCGATCATCGGCGTCAACAAGATGATGATACGGCCGGTGTGGGACGGCACGCAGTTCATCCCGCGCAAGATGATGAACCTGTCGTCCAGCTTCGACCATCGCGTCATCGACGGCTGGGACGCGGCGGTGTTCATCCAGCGCATCAAGACGCTGCTGGAAACGCCGGCGCTGATTTTTGTGGATTGAGGAGATGCGGTCGATCGCGAAGCTCAAGATGGATCTTCGGAAGTTGCCGGCGTTGGAATGTGTGCTCCCCCTTCTCCCCTTGTGGGAGAAGGTGTCGCCGAAGGCGACGGATGAGGGGTGTTCCAGGGAACGCCAACGTCTCACTCCGCTGGAACACCCCTCATCCGTCTCGGCGCTAACGCGCCGATCCACCTTCTCCCACAAGGGGAGAAGG
>NZ_JAMYSA010000222.1:0-4318 GCF_040321735.1 Mesorhizobium sp. M0293 | reverse complement strand
CCCCCCCGGGCGGCCCCCTGGTCTCGTCACCCCAAAACCCTATGCCGCCCCCGGCGGGGGCCCGCGGCGCCCCCTGCGGCGCCGCGCCGACCCCACCCCGCTGCTTCGCAGCGACCCTCCCCACAAGGGGCAGGGTGAGGAAGCGCGTATACGCCAGTGGGTCAGCGCCTTAGGACGATGCGGAAAAGCTGGGCTCCCCACCTCCCCCTTGTGGGGAGGTCGGACCGAAGGTCCGGGTGGGGGTGTGCTGGCGCAGATCTTGAAGAACCTGATTCCTCGTCCCCGTTTTGCGAGAATTGAAGCCGTCGCTTGCCCCGCGCTGCTCCTTGGCGCGATAGGCTTCGGGCACGACGAACACTTCGTCGGCCCGGCCATAGCCGCCGTCGGCGACCTCCTCCACCAGCACCATCGTGTAGGGGCGCACGCCCTCGCCGAAAAAGTCGACGAACATCTGGGTGGTTCGATGGATGAGGTCTGCCTTCTGCGCCTTGGAAAGGGCCGCTTGCGGCATCTTGAAGTTGGCGAATGGCATGATCGTTTTCCTTGGTCTTTCGAGGGTGGATTCAAGCTGTGGATAGAGCCAAGCCGGCTGATTGCCGCCTCAGACCACGCCGCCATTGGCGCGGATAATTTGCCCGTTGACCCAGCCGCTGTCCGGCCCGGCCAGGAACGAGACCAGCCCGGCAATGTCGTCGGGCTGGCCAAGCCGGCCGAGCGGGATCGTCTTGCCGATGGCCTCTATCTGCGCCTCGCTCTTGCCGTCCGTGAATAGGGCGGTTTCGATCGGTCCGGGCGCCACCGCGTTGACCGTGACACGACGCGCGCCGAGTTCCTTGGCCAGGATGTGGGTCATTGCCTCGACGCCCGCCTTGGTGGCGGCGTAGACGCCGTAGGCCGGCTGGTAGAGGCCGACGACGCTGCTTGAGAAATTGACGATGCGGCCGCCGTCGCGAAGCCGGCGCGCGCCTTCCCGCATGCCGCGAAACACGCCGCCGAGATTGATCGCGATCTGCGTGTCGAACGAAGCATCGTCGGTCTGCGCGATCGGCGACGTCTTCATGATGCCGGCATTGTTGACGAGGATGTCGATGCCGCCGAACGCCTTCTCGCCGGCGTCGAACAGCGCTGCGATGCCGTTCGGATCGGCGATATCGGCCTGCACGGCGATCGCCTTGCCGCCGCCAGCCTCGATGGTGCGGACAAGCTCTTCAGCCTCCGCGCGGCCGCGTGAATAGTTGATGACGACGGCGACGCCGTCGCGGGCGAGCCGCTGCGCGATCGCGGCACCGATGCCTTTGGAGGCGCCCGTCACGATCGCCGTTCTGGGTTGATCAGATGCCATGGAAGTGTCTCCGCGTTGTTGGTGACACAGACATAGGCCACGCCAACTTCCGGATAATCACCCGCCTATTGACATCACTATTCGGAAACTGCGAACAAAAGCCATGGATCGGCTGGACACGATGCGGCTCTTCATTCGCGTTCTGGAGCGGCGCAGCTTCACCGCTGCCGCGGCCGATCTCGGCCTGCCGCGTTCAACCGCGACGGAAGCGGTCCGGCGGCTGGAAGAGCATCTCGGCGCACGCCTGCTGGAGCGAACGACGCGGCAGGTGAACGCCACGCAGGATGGCGAGGCCTACCATCGGCGCTGCCTGTCGATCCTGGCCGAGATCGAGGATGCCGAGGCCGCCTTCCGCAACGCCGAGCCCTACGGGCTGCTGCGCATCGACGCCAGCACGCTGCTCACCCGCACATTCCTGTTGCCGCGCCTGCCGGAGTTCCTTGCGCGCTATGTCAGGATCGACCTGCAGATCGGCCAGAGCGACCGGCTGGTCGATCTCGTGCGCGAGGGGGTGGATTGCGTGATCCGCGTCGGCGAGCCGCCCGACAGCGGCATGATCATGCGGCGCCTGGCTGTCATACGCGAGATCACCTGCGCCAGTCCCGCCTATCTCGAACGCCACGGCACGCCCGCCTCCCCCAATGCGCTCGACGGTCACCAGGCGGTGGGCTTCGTCTCGTCGCGCACCGGAGAGACCCTTCCGTTCGAATTCACCGTCGGCGGCAAGACCCTTGAGGTTCGGCTGCCGGGCCGCGTGGCGGCCAACAATTCGGACACCGCCGCCGATCTGGCTCGGCTTGGCCTCGGCCTCATCCAGGCGCCGCGCTATCGCTTCGAGAAGGATCTCGCCGACGGAACGCTCGTCGAGGTGCTGGCCGACTACCCGCCTTCGCCGACGCCGCTGTCGGCGCTTTACCCGCAGAACAGGCAACTCTCGCCACGCCTTCGCGTCTTCCTCGACTGGGCCTCGCGCATCTTCGCCGAGGCTGATCTGTAGGGGTAAGATCAAAGGGTTGGCGTTGCCGAGCGTCTTCTCATTCCCTGAAGGCGCGGCTGATCTGGTCCTGCAGCGGCTTGACGAGGTAGGAGATCACGGTTCGGTCCTCGGTCTTGATGAAGGATTCGACCGGCATGCCCGGAACCAGCTTGACCTCGCCGAGGCGCGCCACCTCGGAGCTCGTGGTCGCGATGCGGACAGTGTAGTAGCTGATGCCGGTGCGCTGGTCGGTGGTCGTATCCGGCGAGGTCCGTTCGACCGTGCCGTTGATTTGCGGCGTGGTGCGCTGGTTGAAGGCCGAGAAGCGCAGCGCCGCCGGCTGGCCGATCCAGAGCTGGTCGATGTCGCTCGGCGCGATCTTGGCCTCGACAGTCAGGCTGTCGCTGTCGGGCACGATCTGCATGATCGTCTGACCAGGCGTGATGACGCCGCCAATCGTATGGGCGATGGACTGCTGCACGACGCCGTCCTGCGGCGCGCGAATGTCGATGCGCCTGAGCTGGTCCTCGGCGGCGATCTTGCGCTCCGTCAGTTCGCCGACCTTGCCGTCGATCTCGCGCAAATCCTTGTTGACGTCGGTGCTGAGCTCGAGGTCGATCTGAATGATCTGCAAATTGATCTCGGCGATCTTGCCCTGGGCCTGCGCCAGGGCGGCCGTCAACTGGCCGCGCTCGCCGTCGAGCCGCGCCGACTCGCGCTCCATGGCGGTCAGGCGGTCGATGGAGATCAGCCGCTTTTTCCATAGCGCGCGTATGCTGGCCAATTCCTCCTCGACAAGCGCGATTTCCTGCGTCTTGGCATCGGCCTGGGCGGTGTCGCCGCCGATCTCTTTCTGCAGCTGGAGGATGCGCTCCTGCAACTGGCTCTTTTGACCGGAACGAGCCGCCCGCCGCGTCCCGAAAACCTGTTCCTCGCCGGCGATGACCTCGGCGATCGCCGGATCGCCGCGGCGATCGAGAAGGTCCTGCGGAAAGGCGATGGCGTCGGCGCCCTGGCGTTCGGCCTCGAGTCGCGCCTCACGCGCCGACAGCTGGTCGAGGGCCTTGGTGACGACGGCCAGATTGGCCGCCGGCATGGTCGGGTCGAGGCGCACAAGCAGCGCACCGTGCTTGACGCGGTCGCCGTCCCGCGCGGCGATCTCGCCGACGATGCCGCCGGTCGAATGCTGCACGTCCTTGACGTGGGAATCGACGACGAGAACCCCCGACGCGATGACCGCTCCCGAGATTCGGGTCAGCGAGGCCCAGCCGCCGACGCCGCCAACCAGCAGCGCGACCGCAATGAGGCCAAAACGCATGTAGCGTCGAATAGATTGGTGGGAGGAGTTGGGCATCGTTCCTCCCCTCATTCACCAGCCGCGGCCACGCCAGGCCGCGGCGCCGGCTCCTCGGTGGCGAGCCTGAGGTGCGGCACGGCGGCCACCGCCGGTTGCGGCCGCGGAAACAGCTTGTTGAGGACGTCTTCCTTGAGGCCGAACGCCTGGACGCGGCCCTGGTTCATGGCGAGGATGAAGTCGACCGTGCCGAGCGCGCTTGGTCGGTGCGCCACGAGCGCGACGATGCCGCCACGCTGCCGCACCGAAACAATCGCCTGGAACAGCGCCTGTTCGCCTTCGGCGTCAAGGTTGGAATTCGGTTCGTCGAGCACCACCAGGAAAGGATCGCGATAAAGCGCGCGGGCCAGCGCGATGCGCTGGCGCTGGCCGGCCGAGACGGCCTCGCCGAGTTCGCCGATCTGCGTCTCGTAGCCGTCGCGGAAACCGACGATGAGATCATGCGCGCCGGCCGCCTTGGCGGCGGCAATGATCAAGGCGGGATCGGCATCGGGCTCGAAACGCGCGATGTTCTCGGCGATCGAGCCGGCAAACAGCTCGACGTCCTGTGCATGTTGCCCGCCGAGGCGGCGGGGTACAACGGCCGACACAGGTACACGTAGGCCGCGTGACCCCCGGCCCGGGCGGGGGGGGGGGGGCCACGGCC
>NZ_JAMYSA010000221.1:0-4402 GCF_040321735.1 Mesorhizobium sp. M0293 | reverse complement strand
GCGAAACGCGCAGCCGCAAAACAGGCACAACCGGGCGAGCAGGAAAGCTCAGGCATGCGGCATTCAGGCGGAAGCATTGCTTCGATGAAAGGTCGACCCCCACTCCGTCGAGCTTCGCTCGCCACCTCTCCCCCGATCGACGGGGGAGAGGAAAGGCGCGAGATTTGCAAACCGATCACGCGCGGCCGGCTTGGCATGACAATTTTGCCACTGCGCTGGCCTCCTGCAGGCCTCCCGACTCTCCTCAAACGATCTTGACGCGCCGCGTGACCTGGCCATTGCTCTCCCAGTATGTGTGCTTCTTGGCAATCAAGGGATCGTCCATTGCGGGTTGAACCTGTCCCGTGGTGCTGACCGCGCGCGAAGTCACCGTGTGTTCTCCCGGCGAGGGGTTTGCCCAGGGCAGGGACCAGATTTTCCAGGCGTGTTCGGCCTCCTCAGTGTGGTCGATGGTCGCTGGCGCCCAGGGCGCTTGATCGATTTGCACTTCGACCCGGTCGATCGGTGCCCCCCAGGCTGCTCCGACGATGGCGTAGTCCGAGCCTTTCCGGGTGACCTTCGCGGGTGCCGACTTTAGCAGCGCCCGGCCCACCGAGGTCTCGGCCCATTCGGTCTCGCCATTGTGGTCTTCCTCGCGGATGGTGACATAGTCGCGGGCCATCAGAAGGCTCATGAACCGAGTGTCGCGAACCTCGATGCGCTTCAGCCACTTGACGTTGGCGATCCCGTACCAGCCCGGAGCAATGAGCCGCAGCGGGAAGCCGTTGGCCGCCGGCAAGGCAGCGCCGTTCATTTCATAGCAGAGCAGATTGTTCGGGTTCATCGCGTCGGCGAGCGACATGCTGCGAGCGAAATTCTGCTTCATCTTCACGTCGCGTATCGGGATCTCGCTTTCGTCAGTACCGAAAAAGACGACCTCGATGCCCTTCTCGTGAACGCCGGCTTCCTCGAGGATCGGCGCCAGCGGCGTCCCTGCCCAGCGGGCGTTGCCGATGCCGCCGGTGAAAAAGGGAAAACCGTGGTTGCCCGAGCATTCCACCGTGAAGACCACCTCCTGGCGCGGCCGCGCCCTGATGTCGGCGAGCGACAGCTTCAGGGGCTTCTTGACTAGGCCCTCGATCTCCATGGACCAGGCCTTCTCGTCGATCGTCGGTCGATTGAAGTGCGAGATGCTGAAGAACTTGTCGTTTGGCGTTATCCAGCTATCCAGATCCTCCCAGACAAGCTGCGATTGGATACCTACCGGATCGGGATTTTTGGTCGGCTGATCCAGCCACGGAACAACGTCCTCGCCCGCCTGTGTTGGAAAAGCGTAGGCGCGACGCGAGAGAGCAGCGATTGCGACAAGAGCCGCGCTTCCCCCGACAAGAAGTTCTCTGCGTTGAATGCCATGCATGTTGTTTACCTCCCAGTTGATCCGGAACAGGCTGCAACGTGCGTTAGGCCGTAGCCTGATCACGGATAGGCGACACAATGAAAGTCATGCCCAGCCGGAAGTATCCGGATAGGTCAGACAATCACCGACGCACCTCAAGCATGTGTTGGGCGAAATTCTGACATGCGTTTCGCAATCCAAGAGTGCGCCTTTGAAAAGGACGTGTCCACAACTTGGACGGGACATGACAATTTTGTGGCAGACCGATTTCCTGTCGTGCCATTGCTGCTCGGATCGCAACAGGCCGGCCGGGCCTTCGGTGGGCGCACAAGGGCGGAGGCGCCGAAGTGCGCCGCCGGGATCGCCGGGTGGCGAGTTCCGACGTGTTGGAGGTCGAGGCGCTCGCGGTGCGCACCGGCATATCGGGCGACGAGGCGCTGATCGACAGGCTGGGCAGCGACCGCGCGGCCACCGAGCAACCCGCCCGCAGCCTGGAGGTCAAGCGGAAATCCTGATCAGCCAGGGAGAGCGAGATGATCCGGAAACTGAAAGGCGGAAAATACCGCCTCTATTCGCGGAAGAAGGACGAAAAGGGGAAAAGGCGGAACCTGGGCACGTTCGATACGCGGGAGGCGGCGGAGAAGCATGAGCGGGAGGTGCAGTATTTTAAGGGGCATTAAATGCGAGCAATAGCGCCGCATGGCGCGATCCCTCAATGCTACCGTTGTAAGGGAATTCGGCTAGCAGGATGAGTGTGGCGGTATAGGCGGTGACTTCTCCGGTAGAGCTCTTCGCTGTTTCTCGGGCCGCTAGCCCGACCCGCGCTCGGGCCCCAGGCTGTTCATCGCCAGCGCCTGCGCGATCTTGCTTCACAAGGCGGTTGGCTACATATCGCCCGAGCCGGTTTAGCCGCACACCATCGGGCGGAGATAGCCTGTAAAAGAGGCCGCGATCTTAGACACCAGGTCCCATGCCATGGGCAGCAGCAAGAACGCCGAAAAAATCAATATCGCACGCAACACAAACATGTGAGCTATCTTAATGCAGGTGATCTTAAAATTATTGGCATCGCGATTCCTAACAACTGACTGTAGAATATGCCGTAATAAATTTTGCTTAACTTCCTTATTCTCCCATATCTTCACAATGTCACTAACGTGTACATCATAAAAGACGCCAACTTGAATCGTCTTTAAAGACCATCTTCCCGCCGAAAACAGATAGCAGATACCGATAGATAGCAAAACAAAGGCTACTAATCTAAGGGTGGAATCATCTCCCGTCATCCATGAAAAGCCGCCCAGAAATGTTACTACGGGAGTCAGTGCCCCGATCAGTAGCAGAAATGTTGTGGCGCGTGCCTCGGCCGTCCGACGTCGCGCTTCATCTGAATCGACCAATCGGCGGGCCTCCTCCAAAGCGGTATCAGTATCGCCGCCCCAATCCATCTGATCGATATGAGCTATTTGCTCTTCAATTTTCTGCGTCGCTTGCCGCCGCTCCTCGGGGGTAGGACGTTCCGAGGTTGGCCAGAAAAAATCTATCACTTTGCGCATTTTTCAAATACTCATGAGTTCATCTACTATGGCAGAAGCAATCGGATGCCCTACCCGCTTTTCTAACCAAGCCCATTGCCCGTTGGGGTTTATTTCAAGAAACCAGTATTTACCGTCTCTATCTAATATCAGATCAATAGCGCCGAAGCGAAGGCCTAACCTCTTTACAAGACTACGGCATTTAACTGCTAGCGTCTCCGGCATCTCGTGAGCTTTGTGGGCTATATCCGACACATCGCCTCTCCGCCAGTCAACCGTCGAATCTTTCAAGGATTGAGACTCGATGGCCGTTGCGAATACTTTGTCGCCAACGACAGTTACCCGTATATCGCACTGCTTTAAAATTTCCCTTTGATATATTACGGGGCACAGCTCAATCGAAGGTGAGTCGTACTCAGGGATGGGGCCAACACGTGTGGTGAATATAACCCATTCCGACCTTGAGTCTTGTAGATGGCCCGAACAAAGTGGTTTAGCTATCGCATCTCCGCTATCCAAGAACCTTTTTACATTTTGGAAGGTGTTTGATATCAAAGTATTTGGAACTGAAAATCCCGCTGCGATTGCATTGGAAAGCTGCTTGGGCTTGTCCTCGGCCCTCAAAATCGCGTCAGGGTTTGAGAACCATTTCCCCTCAAGGGCGGCACACATACTTTTAATAAGTGCCGACCACTCACCGACAAAATGCCGTGCGTCAGCCTCAAGAAGAGTGGGAAGAGCGGCAGGGCGCCCCGGCCTTCGGAAATAGGCAGCCTTAACATCGGCCAGATTAATACGCTCACGGCGCACCTCAAGGTGCCAAGATAGACGGTTGCCTGAAATGTCACATTCGACGGCTAAATCCCCTGCAGATTCAAGGTTAACTCGTGCAAACGTTGCTCCCCTACCATGCAGCTCTTTGACCAGGAAATCAGTCGTCAGGTCTCGACGATTAGAGAAAAGCAATATCAACTAGTCGTCCTTTTCTGATTTCACTTCTGTCAAAGTGACAATAGATAACATTGCCAGGCTCATTTCCAGGTCGTCTGCCTCACTTCTAACTGCAGTATGTGTCCCCAGCATATTCGCTTCATCGTCTTGCTCATTGCTCACTTTTGTTTTTGTCACAAGTTCAGAAACTTCCAAATCTGCGCTTACAAGTGCGACTTCAATCCCCGCCTGGTTCACCACCCACATTTCTCTATCTTCAGCGTATCTTCCGGGAATATCATTGCTTCCAGTTCGCTCGACTGCGAAACGCGAAAGGAATGGTCGCAATGGAGTGCCTTCTCGGCTCTTGGGGTTCAAAGACATATGGGACCTCCATGTTTGATCGCCTTTATTATATAGCTACACAGCGCTAGTTCGATGATGTGCGCTCGCCGCATTTAAGTCGCAAGTGCCCAAGCCACAATTTCGTAATCGGCGGCAAAGCCAGACTCGTAGCTTTGAGGCGGAATACTGGCGCGCCGCCATCGCGCAAGCTAGGCGC
>NZ_JAMYSA010000220.1:0-4402 GCF_040321735.1 Mesorhizobium sp. M0293 | reverse complement strand
GCACCATCGGTATCGCCCGAGCCACGACCAAAATCGGCATGACAAATCTCGCCTACAATCTGATGCGCTACGTCTGGCACGAGGGGAGAAGTGCGTCCGCGTGACGGTGTGGCGGCAGAAAACGCCGCCACAAAGCAGAAATCAACCACCCATCAGCCCAGTAAAGCGCGGAAAACCTGCGCCAAGCAGCTCAGGTTCAGCGAGCCCCCCCGTTCTTGCGGCCTCTTTGCGTCAGAAACGGCGGTAAATCGAGGTGTCCAGCTTGGTTGCGGCATCATCGCTGGGGAAGTGGCCCCTGGCCCTGACAGTCCGGCGGAGCTTCGAGTTCAGCGCCTCTATCGCGTTTGTCGTATAGATGATCCGGCGCACATCGTCGGGGAATGGGAAGAACGGAATGACCTCGCCCAGGCACGCCGCCAGCTCTGGCCTATGGCGGGATAACGCTGACCCCAGGCCCCGGCCTCGAACGCCGTCAACACCTTTTCGGCGGCATCGGCATCAACGGCGCGGTCAATCTCCTTGAGCGCCGTCGCCAAGCCCTTGCGGTCTTTCCAGGATACGAAGTCCATGGAGTTGCGCAGCAGATGAACAATGCACGTCTGGACGATCGCCTCCGGGAACACCGCTGTAATCGCGTCGGGGAAGCCTTTCAGGCCGTCGACGACGGCCAGGAGAATATCCTCCACGCCACGGTTCTTGAGCTCGTTCATCACCCGGAGCCAGAACTTGGCGCCTTCATTCTGCTCGAGCCAGAGGCCCAGCACCTCCTTTGCACCATCGGCGCGCACGCCCAGTGCGATATTGATGGCCTTGTTGCGGACCATGCCTTCATCGCGGATCTTGACCCGGATCGCATCGAAGAAGACCATCGGGTAAATCGGATCGAGCGGTCCTTTGCTGCCAGGTGGCGACTTCGTCGAGCACGGGCGTCTGTCACCGTTGAGATCAGGTCCGCCGACACTTCGATGCCGTACAGATCGCGCAGGTGCCCGGTGATCTCCCGGGTGCTCATGCCGCGCGCGTACATCGATACGATCTTGTCATCAAAGCCGGGAAAACGGCGCTGGTACTTGGCGATCAGCTGCGGATCGAAACTCGACTGGCGGTCGCGCGGAACATCGATCTCCAGCTTGCCGGTCTCGGTCGTCACCGTCTTGCGGCCATAGCCATTACGCGTATTGCCAGCGTCTTCGCCGCTCGCCAGATGATGGTCCATCTCAGCGTTCAGCGCGCGCTCTGTCAGAGCCTTCTTGAGCGAATCCAGCAGGCCGCCCTGTTCGAAGGCAGCACTGGCTGCACCTCCTGCAAGCAACTGGTCGAGAAGATCATTCGGTATCGCAGGTTCTTTGCGTCGGGTCATAGTGGGAATCCTTTTTACCCATTATGCCCGCCCGCACACGGAAATTCTGACACTCCCAGCTGATCCCCACCGACCGCTCGGCCGCCAGCCGATCCACCATCTCGTTCAGCGTGATGTCCTTGCGCTCATCGATCAGCCCGACGATAAAGGCTTCATGCATGTCGAGGCTGGACGCACGGCGACGACCCTGCGGCCGCGCCGTCAACTCGCCGATCTTCGCCCGCGCAATCCAACGGATCGCGCTGGACACTCCACACCGAACCGTGCCGCCGCCTGCCGTGCCGACATGCCCGCGTTCGAAGCCTTCAAGACCCGCGATCGAAGATCGTCACTCAGTGCTCTTCCCATCATCCACCTCATCAAACGGGATGTTGAATTACCGGCGAAGGCCGCCGTCACATCACAATCGATTTATCAATCGCAGGACGTGCTCTAGCGTTTTGCACGGTTGCCTGGACTGCTCGCTGCAGTAACCACAGCGATTCCTCTAGACTTGATAGTTCAGTAGATCCGATACAAATGCGCAAGGCTCGTATTCTGATATCGTTTGCTGTATACGACGCGTACAGATCAGTGGATCTGACGATCACTCCATCCTTTCGAAGCTCCTGCACGATCCCATCTGTACTACCGCACCGAGGAAGCGGAAGCCAAAAAAACAGACCTTCAGGGTCGGATTGTATCCCAAAATCCCCGAGAATGCGTCCTGATAGCGCCTGACGAATACGCAAATCTTTCCGAATTTCGGCTAATACTTCTTCCGCCGTGCCGTCTGAGATCCACCGCGTCGCAATTTCCGCCATTATTGGCGCAGGATGCCAGCCAGACAGGGGTCTCAACCGTTGAGTCAGCTTGGACACGAGACCCGCGTCCGGCCCAACAATGTGGCCAACACGCACCCCAGAGCCGAGGCACTTTGCCAAACCGCTGACCAACCACGTAATATCAGGCGCAAGCGAGGCAAATGCAGGAGGCGCGTTAGACTTAAGTCTGCCGCAAATGTCATCTTCAATGATCGCAACGCCGTTTTTTCGCGCAACCTCAGCAATATCGAGCCGCCGAGAGTAGGGCGTAGTGTAGGTGTTTGGATTATTTAGCGTCGGAACAATAAACAGCGCCCCAATAGTCTCTTGGAGACATCTTCGTTCAAGGGCGTCCGGCAAAATACCGTGGGCATCGCACTCGATTGGCACGTGACGCAATCCGAGTATGTCTAGAAGTGACCATACCTTAAGGGGGCTGAAATCTTCTGTTGCCACGCGCCCCCCTGGTGAAACCAAAAAAGACAGGATAGCATGAATGGCCGACTTCGTTCCATTGGTAATAATGATGCGATCTGAGGAAAGAGCGCTTTCGAAGCGAGGAGAGAGCCAAAGTACTGCGGAGTCAATATCGCGTGACGTTCCACCATACCTATGGTCTGTAAACAGGTGTCGAATGTCAGAGGTTTGTACGATTTCACCGAGAATATGCGAAAGTCGCTCTCCAAGAAAAGCCGGCAACGGCGGCTTTGCAATAGTCAGGTCAATTTCAATTTCATGAAGTTTGTTCATTTTTTTTCAACGGGTCTTTGAATACAGATTCATCGAGGTGGACCTCGGAAGTAAATCGCGTACGTCCTTAACCATCGTAGCTAGAACCGCGTCAGGTTTTTGTTGCCGAGTTACAACAACCTGAAGATGATCTCGAATAATTGTCGTTATCTTTATTGAGTTATCCCCGGGGAAGGAATACCATGCCGTGGCGAATGGCAATTGTCGAATGGCCACCATGTGGAGTGGATGCTCCGCATAGAATGAGCCCAGCAGCTTGGGATCGTTAACTGCCAGTGAATTCCCCGGCGCGTAGCCGGCCTCCTTGACCATTATTGTCTGGCCGACTGGTCCGGTGGCGAACTTGACGAATTCCCATGCAGCTGCTTGCTGATCTGGCTCTGTCGCTAGGATCATCCCGACAGAACCGCCGGCCGGGATCGTACCGTTTGCCGACGGGCGCGGAAATGGAGCTGCGCGGACGTCGAAGTTACCTGCAGCAGTTTTTTCGAGACCAACCGTCGCAGCACTTGAAGAGATGAACACACCGAGTGTGCCAGCAGAAAACGCCTGCACTGCCTGACTGTATGGCATATCGACCATGACTTCGCCAATTCGGTACAGAACGTCGAGTGAGTTTAGGCCCTCTGAGCCGCCGAATGCCGCATCTTCGTCGCCTGGTGTAGCCATGGCACCACCGAAGCTCTGTACCAGCGCCATAAAGGTCCAGTTCCCACTCACGTCGTAATACTCAAAGTGAATTCCAAGCGTATCTGAACCAAGGTCCTTGATCGATTTTGCAAGACTTATGATAGCATCCCAATTGTCCGGGAAGTTATCGGGATCTCCGCCTGCCCGTTTGACTAGATCAGCATTATAGAAGACAACCGGAGTGGAGATCGCAAACGGCAGACCGTAGCTGTTACTTCCCACCTTTCCCAGCCCCAGCATCGCGGGAGTGTATCCCATATCAGTCCACTCATCGTCAGTGCCAACAAACAGCTTCATTGGTTGACCGAGGCCATGATCAACGATGGTTTTAGTTCTGTTCAGTCCCTGAAAAACAATATCAGGGGTGTCACCTGATAGTTTTCCCCTTAAAAGTCTTTGAGTGACGTCTTCATAGGTTGGCAATGGGGTCTCTAAATTCGCATGGACGCCAGTATTGTCAGAATTGAAGCGAGCTGCGACTGCCTGGTACATGACCGCCGGTAGACCGTGAACCATACTGACGCTTTTGTGTGCTTGTGCGAAGGCCACTCTTGACTTCGCCGTGGCAAGCAATACGGCTGCGGTAGATGCGTGAATAAGACTGCGGCGTGTGATGGACATTTTTTGGTTCCTCCTAGGGAGACGGCTATTTTACTGCGCCGCCACTCAGTCCCTCGACGAACCAGCGTTGGGCTGCGAGGAATGCGATGATGAGGGGGCGACGACGATGGTGGAGGCGGCCATCAGCGGACCGTAATCGTTGCCGGCCTCCTCGTTTTTGAGGGCCATGATTCCCAGC
>NZ_JAMYSA010000219.1:0-4457 GCF_040321735.1 Mesorhizobium sp. M0293 | reverse complement strand
AACCATCGCCGGTCCTCCCGGCGAGGGAGAAAACTGTCACCCATCTAATCAGTCCATTCTGTTACCTATCTATCCGGTTCGGACAGCCGAGCCACCTCTCCCCCCTCCGGAGGGAGAGGAAGGGAGAAGCGCCGGCATATTTACTTGATCGTCTTCCCATCAGCCCCAAACCGATACGTCTTCGCAGGATCCGGCGTCGCATACAGCGTCGCGCCCGGTTCTGCATCGTACACCCCGAAAATCCGCACGGTGATCAGCCCGGCCTTCTCGCAATCGAGATAGAGATTGGTGTCGGCGCCGAGGTGCTCGGCATGGACGACCGTCCCCTTCCATGCGCCCGCCTTCGGATCGACGGTCAGATGTTCCGGCCGCACGCCGATGGTCTTGGCGATTTCTCCAAGGCGGGCGCCGTCGACGAAGTTCATCTTCGGCGAGCCGATGAAGCCGGCGACGAACTCGTTCGCCGGCGAATTGTAGAGTTCCATCGGACCGCCGATCTGTTCGATCCTGCCGGCGTTGAGCACGACGATCTTGTCGGCCAGCGTCATCGCCTCGACCTGGTCGTGGGTGACGTAGATCATCGTAGCCTTCAGACGGCGGTGTAGCTGAGCGATTTCCAGACGCGTGTTGACACGCAACGCCGCGTCAAGATTGGACAATGGTTCGTCGAACAGAAAAAGCTTAGGCTCGCGGACCACGGCGCGGCCGATGGCGACGCGCTGGCGCTGGCCGCCGGAGAGCTCGGCCGGCCGCCTTTCGAGATAGGGCTCCAGCGACAGCATCGACGAGGCGATGCCGATACGGCGATCGATCTCGGCCGCCGGCGTGCCGGCCTGCTTCAGGCCGAGACCCATATTGTTCTTCACCGTCAGATGCGGGTAGAGCGCGTAAGTCTGGAACACCATGGCGATGCCGCGCTTTGCCGGCGGGGTGGCGGAAACGTCCGCGCCGTCGATGACCACGCGGCCGGAGGTCGAATCCTCCAGTCCGGCGATAACCCTGAGCAAGGTCGACTTGCCGCAGCCGGAGGGGCCGACGAAGACGACGAATTCGCCGTCGTTCACCGCAAGGTTGATGCCCTTCAGCACCTCGACCGGCCCGAAAGCCTTCTTCACATTCTCGATGTTCAGCGAGCCCACGGCTTCGTCCCTGTTCTAGAGTTTGATGGCTGCGCCACTGCGCACGCTCTCGTCGGCGGCGAGGCAGACGGCGAGCGACTTGACCGCGTCGTCCATGTGTTGGGTCAGATCCAGATCCTCGCGGATCGCCTTCAGCACGAAGGCCTGTTCGAGATCGCAGAGGTCCTGGTGGCCCGGCTCGCCTTCCATCGACAGCATTTCGTCCGGCCTGGCGAATTTGCCGTCCGCACCGGTCGCGGCACTGTGCAGGCGGATGGTCGAGGTCTTGGTGTGGGTGTCGATGTCGTCGGACTTCACGCCTTCCTTCATCACGATCGACACGCAGCCATTGGGAGAGATGACGTCCTTCACGAAGAAGGCCGTCTCCGAAATCATCGGCCCCCAGCCGGCCTCGTACCAGCCGACGGACCCGTCATCGAACAGCACCTGCAGGTGACCGTAATTGTACATGGAGGGTGCCACCTCCTCGGTCAGCCGCAGCCCCATGCCACGCACCTCGACCGGCCTCGCATCGGTGATCTGCAGCATGACGTCGAGATAATGCACGCCGCAGTCGACGATTGGCGAGGTCGTCTGCATCAACTGCTTGTGCGTCTCCCAAGTGGACCCCGAGGATTGCTGGTTGAGGTTCATGCGGAAGACATAGGGGCCGCCGAGCTTGCGCGCCTCGGCGATCAGCCTGATCCAGGACGGATGGTGGCGCAGGATGTAGCCGATCACCAGTTTTTTGCCATTGGCCTTGGCCGCCGCCACGACGCGCTTTGCATCGGCGACCGTCGTTGCCAGCGGCTTTTCGACGAAGACATGGCAGCCGGCCTCGAACGCCTTCACCGCATAGTCGGCATGGCTGTCGGAATAAGTGGCGATGCAGGCGACATCGGGCTTTTCGTCACGCAGGGCGTCGTCGAAGGAACGCCTGATGCCATAGCCAGACAGTCCTTCCGGCAGCGGCACATCGGAGCGGTTGATGAGTGCCGCGATCTGGAAACCCGGGTTGGTGTGATAGGCCAGCGCATGGCTGCGGCCCATATTGCCGAGACCGGCGACAACAACGCGCAGGGGTGTTTCAGAACTCACTTGACGGCTCCAGAGGTGATGCCGCGGATCAGCTGCCGCGAGAAGATGACGTAGAGGATCAGCACCGGCATGATCGCCAGCGACAGTGCAGCCAGGATGGCATTCCAGTTGGTGACGAACTGACCGAGGAACAGCTGCGCGCCGAGCGTCACGGTCTTGGTTTCTTCCGACGGCGCCAGGATCAGCGGGAACCACAGATCGTTCCAGATCGGGATCATGGTGAAGACGGCGACCGTCGCCATCGAGGGCCGCACCAGCGGCAGCACCAGCCGGAAGAAAATGGTGTATTCGGACAGGCCGTCGATGCGGCCGGCATTCTTCAGATCGTCGGACACCTGCTTCATGAATTCCGACAGGATGAAGACGGCGAGCGGCAGGCCTTGCGCGGTGTAGACCAGAATCAGTGCCGTCAGCGTGTTGACCAGCCCGCTCGCCACCATCAATTGCAGGATGGCGACGGTGCCGAGGCGGATCGGGATCATGATGCCGAGCGCCAGATATAGCCCCATCAGCGAATTGCCGCGAAAGCGGTATTCCGACAGTGCAAACGCCGCCATGGCGCCGAACAGAAGCACGAAGAACAGCGAGGCGACGGTGACGATGAGGCTGTTCTGGAAATAGTGGATGAAATCGCCCTGGCCGATCACGGTGGTGTAGCCGATCAGGTCGAACGTTTTTGGCGTCGGCGGCGTCAGCGGCGCGCCGAAGATGCTAGCGCGTGACTTGAACGAGTTCATGATGACGAGGATCACCGGAAACAGCGCGATCGCCGTGTAGGTCAACAGGATCGCGTGGGCGCCGATGGTGCGGGGCACGGAACGGGTGGCGGTGCTCATTGGAGCGTCTCCTGAAGAGCTGCAATTTTTAAGAGCGGCGCCCAGGCACCCCCCTCTGCCCTGCCGGGCATCTCCCCCGCAAGGGGGGAGATTGGCGGCGTTGGCCTTACCGCACATCTTGCAATGCGGGGGATTGGCGAAGGCCGAAGTGACATCTGATCTCCCCCCTTGCGGGGGAGATGTCCGGCAGGACAGAGGGGGGTGTTTAGCCGTGACATATCCGCCCCTCAGAACTGGTAGCGACGCAGGCGCGTCTGCACGAGGAAGAGGTAAACGCAGACGCCGCCGAGGATGATCAGGAACATCATCGTGGCGATCGCCGCACCCATATTGGGGTCGCCGACCTGCAACTGGAAGCCGAAGAAGGCGCGGTAGAGGAAGGTGCCGAGAATATCGGTCGAATAGTTCGGCCCGGCGAGCGCGCCTTGCGCGGTGTAGATCAGGTCGAAGGCGTTGAAATTGCCGACGAAGGTGAGGATCGAGATGATGCCGATCGACGGCAGGATCAGCGGCAGCTTGATCTTCCAGAACTGCGACAGGCCGGTGATCCCATCGCACTCGGCCGCCTCGATCACCTCTTCAGGGATCGACAGCAGGGCGGCATAGATCAGCATCATCGGGATGCCGACGAACTGCCACACCGAGATCAGGCTGAGCGCGGTCAGCGCATATTGCTCTTTGCCCAGCCACGGCGTGAACAAGCTTTTCAGGCCGACAAGATCCATCAGATGCGGCGCCACGCCCCACAGTGGCGACAGGATAAGCTTCCAGGCGAAGCCGACGATGACGAAGGACAGGATGGTCGGCACGAAAATCGCCGTGCGGTAGAAGGCCGCGAATCTGAGCTTGGGGCTGGACAGCAGGGCGGCCAGCATGACGCCGATCGGATTCTGCACGACCATGTGGATGATGAAGAACCAGGTGTTGTTCCTGAGCGCGTTCCAGAAGCCCACCGACCAGTTGGGATCGCCGAACAGGGTGCGGAAGTTTTGCAGCCCGACGAAGACCTGGTGCTGCTCGATGTTGCGGAACAGCGACAGCTGCAGCGTGCCGGCGAGCGGCAGGATCATGATCGCCGTGTAGACGAGCACCGCCGGCGCCAGGAAGATGCCGATGTGCCAGCGGAACGGTCTTTTCGGTCGTGTTTCTGCGGCCATGAGTTCGGTCCCCGCCGATCAGGTTGGCAAATGCCGCCAAAGGCGACAGAGGGGGTCGGTAGAGGCAGGCTGCGACCTGATCGTTGCTGGAAAGCACGATCAAATGTCGATGGCGCACTGCCTTGACCGACCCCACCCGCCACCCGTAGGGCGGCCCCCATACCCCGCGGGGGGGGGGGGGCGCCCGCCATTGGGGGCCTTTGGCCAACGTGTCGGGGGGGCGCCCACGGAAGGCCGCCCGAACACCC
>NZ_JAMYSA010000218.1:0-4488 GCF_040321735.1 Mesorhizobium sp. M0293 | reverse complement strand
GCGCTACATGGACGGCCTGAAGCAGTCCGGCGCTTTCACCATCGAAACCCAGCAAATCGCCGGTATGCGGTCCGAATTCGACGCCGGCCGCGCTGATATGGACGAGGTCGCCGCCACCATCCGCTCGACGCTCGCGGCCAGCAACTATCTGCTCGATCCGCACACCGCGGCAGCCGTGCATGTCGCGGCAGGCAAGGCGTCGGGCGCCGTGCCGATGGTGGTGCTGGGCACCGCCCACCCGGCAAAGTTTCCGGCCGCCGTCGAAGCCGCCAGCGGCGTGTCGCCGGCACTGCCCGCATGGCTAGGTGGGTTGATGACAGCGGAGGAAAAATACACGGTACTTCCATCCGACCTGAAAATGGTGGAAGATTACGTCGGCCGCCGCGCGCGGGCGGCGCGTTAGGGAGTAGTAGCCATATGGGTGTTGAGGTAAGCCGTCTGTCGAACGGCCTGACAGTCGCCACCGAAACCCTTCAAAGCATCGAATCGGTAGCCCTTGGTGCCTGGGTCAAATCGGGTGCCCGCAATGAACGTGACGAAGAGCATGGCATGGCCCATCTGCTCGAGCATATGGCGTTCAAGGGTACGAAAAGGCGAAGCGCCTTCGAAATCGCCTCGGAGATCGAGGACGTCGGCGGCGAGATCAACGCCGCCACCAGCGTCGAGACCACCTCCTATTATGCCAGGGTGCTCTCCGACGATGTGCCGCTGGCCGTCGACATTCTTGCCGACATCCTGCAGGAATCCGAATTCGACCCGCAGGAACTCGAACGCGAACAGCATGTGATCCTGCAGGAGATCGGCGCCGCGCACGACACGCCCGACGACATCGTCTTCGACCGGTTCACCGAGACGGCGTTTCGCCACCAGACAATCGGCCGCTCGATCCTGGGCACGCCGGAAACCGTCAAATCCTTCACCTCGAAGCAGCTGCACAATTTCATCGAACGGCAATATGGCGCCGAGCGCATGGTGATCGTCGCTGCCGGCGACATCAAGCACGACAATTTCGTGCGCGAGGTCGAAAAGCAGCTCGGCGGCTTCCGCAGCAAGGCCGACAGCACCATCCCGCAATATGCGCAATATGTCGGCGGCGACTTCCGCGAGGACCGCGACCTGATGGACGCGCAGATCGTGCTGGGGTTCGAAGGCCGCGCCTATCATGTGCGCGATTTCTATGCCTCGCAGGTGCTGTCGATGATCCTCGGCGGCGGCATGTCGTCGCGCCTGTTCCAGGAGGTCCGCGAAAAACGCGGCCTGTGTTATTCGGTCTATGCCTTCCATTGGGGGTTTTCCGACACCGGCGTCTTCGGCGTCCATGCCGCGACCGGCCAGAGCGACATCGCCGAACTGGTGCCTGTCATCATCGACGAACTGCAGAAGGCCGGCGAGAAGATCCTGCAGGAAGAACTCGATCGCGCGCGCGCCCAATATCGCGCCGGGCTGATCATGTCCGCCGAAAGCCCGGCCAGCCGGGCTTCGCAGATCGCACGGCAACTGCTTCTGTTCGGCCGGCCGATCGCCAAGGAGGAATTGATGGAACGGCTGTCGGCGCTGACAGTCGAGCGGCTGACCGATCTGTCGTCGCGATTGTTCTCGACCAAGCCGACGCTTACCGCTGTCGGGCCTGTGGGCACACTGGCGCCATACGAGACGATCCTCGAATCGCTCGCAGGCACGCAGACCACGGCCCGCAAGCTCGCCGTCTAAGCCCCTCAAAGCGCCATGTTCGCGCTCCCTTTCTTTCGCCGTGACCTGCCGGCGCTGAAGGGCGACCGCGTCACGCTGCGCGTACCATTCACCAATGACTACCGCGAGTGGGCGGCGGTGCGCGGCGAAAGCCGTGCCTTCCTCGAACCATGGGAGCCGCGCTGGACTCCCGACGAACTCGACCGCAACGCATGGCGGCTGCGCATCAGCCGCTACCGCGAAGACTATGCGCAAGGGACCGCGATCGCCTTCTTCATCTTCGAGAGGAGCAGCGGCAAGCTGGCGGGCGGCATCACGCTCGGCAACATACGCCATGGCGTCTCGCAAAGCGGCCATGTCGGCTACTGGATCGGCGAGCGCTTTGGCGGCCGCGGCCTGATGACCGACGCGGTCAAGGTGGTGACCCGCTTCGCCTTCGATACGCTGAGGTTGCACCGGATCGAAGCGGCCTGTATTCCCGACAACGCCCGGTCGATCCGCGTGCTTGAAAAAGCCGGATTCCGGCGCGAAGGACTTCTGCGATCCTATCTCAGGATCAACGGCATCTGGCAGGACCACTACCTCTACGCCCGGATCGCGGACGATCCGCCGGGAGTTGGAACGAAGGACTGATTTTTGACGAATTTCCTGCGAAACGGGCCGCTGTTCGCCTTTATCCTCGCGACAATCCTGACGCTGTGCGCGGCATCGTCGGCCTTTGCCGTCGAGCCGATCAAGATTGCCCGTGACGACGTCGCGCTCGACCTTTCGGGTGCCGTCGAGATCTACCGGAACCAGGGCGAGAATTTCCAGGTATCGACCGCTCCGGGACCGGACGGCATCGTGCGGCGCATCGAGGTCGAGGCCAATGATGCGCGTTCGACCGGCGACTGGGCGGTGTTCGCGCTCGCCAACACCACCGACCAGCAGCTCGACAGGCTGATCGTCGCACCGCATTTCCGCCTGGTGAATTCCGGCATCTTCTGGCCGGATCTCGGCTCGACGCGCATCGCCGCCATCACGCCCAGCGAAGGCTTCGCGCTCGACCGCCAGACCAGCCCCGACGCCGACGTGTTCCGGGTGACGCTGAATCCCGGCACGGTGATCACCTTCATCGCCGAACTCGCCTCGCCGAAGCTGCCGCAGGTCTACCTGTGGGATCCGGAATCCTACAAGGACTCGGTCAATTCCTACACGCTGTTTCGCGGCATCGTCATCGGCATTGCCGGCCTGCTGGCGCTGTTTTTGACCATCCTTTTCGTGGTCAAGGGAACGTCGATGTTCCCGGCCACTGCCGCACTTGCCTGGGCTGTTCTGGCCTATATCTGCGTCGATTTCGGCTTCCTCAACAAGATCATCGAAATATCGCCCGGCAATGAGCAGATGTGGCGAGCGGGAACGGAGGTGGCGCTGGCGGGAACCTTCGTGGTGTTCCTGTTCGCCTATCTCAATCTCAACCGATGGCACGGCCACTTCAGTTACGGCGCGCTGGTCTGGATCCTCGGACTGGTGCTGATCGCCGGCGTCGCCATCGTCGATCCGGCGGTTGCCGCCGGCATTGCCAGGCTGTCCTTCGCCGCCACCGCCCTGACCGGACTCGGCCTGATCATCTTCCTTGGCATACGCGGCTACGACCGCGCCATCATGCTGGTGCCCAGTTGGGTCATGGTGTTGTTGTGGCTATGCGGATCGTGGATGGCGATCACCGGCATGCTCGACAACGACATCGCCCAGCCGGCGTTGGGCGGCGGGCTGATCCTGATCATCCTTCTGATCGGCTTCACCGTCATGCAGCATGCCTTCGCCGGCGGCGCGCTGCATCAAGGCCTGTTCTCCGACCTCGAGCGGCAGGCGCTGGCCGTGGCCGGATCGGGCGATACGGTGTGGGACTGGGACGTGCTGCGCGACCGCGTCGTCACCAAGCCCGATGTCAGCATCCAGCTCGGCCTGGCGCCCAACAGCCTCGGCGGTGCCGCGCGCAACTGGCTGCCGGTGCTGCATGCCGACGACCGCGACACATTCCGCACGACGCTCGACGTGGTACTCGAACATCGGCGCGGCCGGGTGTCGCAGAACTTCCGCCTGCGCGGCGCCGACGGCCACTATCACTGGTTTTCGCTGCGCGCGCGCCCGGTGATCGGATCGGACGGCGAGGTCATCCGCTGCGTCGGCACCATGGTTGACGTGACCGAGCAGAAGAAGTCCGAAGAGCGGCTGCTGCACGACGCCGTGCACGACAACCTGACCGGCCTGCCGAACCGCGAATTGTTGATGAACCGGCTGGAAGCGATCATCTCGATCGCGCGCACCGAGGAAAAAGTGCGCCCGACCGTCTTCGTCATCGATATCGACCGTTTCAAGCAGGTCAATGACGGGCTCGGCATCTCAGCCGGCGACACCATTTTGCTGACCATCGCGCGCCGGCTGCATCGGCTGCTCAAGCCGAAGGATTCGCTGTCGCGCTTTGCCGGCGACCAGTTCGCGCTGATGCTGCTGTCCGAACAGGATCCTGCCCGCATTGCCGCCGTGGCGGACGCCATCAAGCATGCCATCAACAATCCCATCACCTTCGCCAAGCGCGAAATCGTGCTGACCGCGTCGATCGGACTGATCACCTGGAATTCGCCGCAGATGTCGGCCGAGGACATGGTCAAGGATGCCGAGCTTGCGATGCATCAAGCCAAGCGCTTCGGCGGCGACAGGATCGAGCCGTTCCGCCCGGCTTTCCGCACCGTCGGCACCGACAGGCTGCAGTTCGAATCCGACCTGCGCCGCGCCATCGACCGGCGCGAATTCACG
>NZ_JAMYSA010000217.1:0-4510 GCF_040321735.1 Mesorhizobium sp. M0293 | reverse complement strand
CGGCGCGAATAGCCAAGCGTCCCGACAAACACATGGATCCGCACCCGCTCGCCGCCGATCCAAACACGGGTATCGCCGAAGTCGAATGCGGATGACACCGACGGCATCTCGTACGTTCCTACGGAGCTGCCAGAGGATTGCGTCTACGCAACGTGGATCTTGATACATGCTCAAGTCGGCGATCACGGCAGCGTCGCGGGAGTGCTCGCGGACGGCTGCCCACGCGGCATCGCCGTCCTCGTCGCGGATGACGCGCGTGAAGGTTCCGGCCTCCCAGGCCGCGTTCCCTGAGCGCCAAGGCGCACAGCCGCTTCATGTTCTGGAACTTCTTGAGACGGTCCTCGGCCTTGTTCTTGGGCCGGATATGGCCGCCAGCGTATTTGCCGTCGATCTCGACCTCGCCCTCGAGCACCATGTCTTCCCTGCGCCACGCGATCGCCTCGCGCAGTTTCATCATCATCACCCAGGCGGTCTTGAACTGCACGCCGATCTCGCGCGAGGGCTGCAGCGCGGCCTTGCCCTTGACGGAATTCACCGAGAGCCAGATGGCCATGCCCCCCTTTTTGAAGCTTCCGGGCATGGTGCCCGACGTGACGGTGAATACGGCCTTGCAGGCCTTGTCGGAGCATTTGAAGCGGCCGCGGCTCATCGAGTGGCAGCGAAGCGTGCCGCACTTCGGGGAGAACGGTTCGCCGTCAGTTTGTAGCCAGCGCATGCGTTTGAACCAGCCATAGGCCGTGGCCTCGCAAACCTTTGCCAGGTCCATGACGGTGAGCGTTCTGCACGCGGGCGACAGCAGGAAGTGCTGCCCCTTGGGTTGTTTTTCGGACACGGCCAAAGCTCAGTCCCTCCTTGGTTTGGACGGCGACTGAGCCGCGTATTTCCAAACCTCCGGACGGGAACGGGACGTGCGAAACCGCTGCGGCATGCTGCGCGGCGGTCGTGGCGATGGCGAATGGGATGGTCATGTTCGGCTCCAGGTTGCAGGCATACAGCGGTCGCAGGCGGACACGAGGCCGTCGAAGGCCTGAGCACCAAAATGAAAAGCCACGCCACCGTGGGGCGGCGGGCGAAAGTGCCAGATCATCGCACCCTGACCTACCTCCAATGCATGTGCCGGTACCCCCCAATCTCCAAGTTGATCGAACGCCCCTGTTCCTTTTAGGCTGCCTCACTGGCGCTCGTAGCTCGAAAAGGCAGAGCGGAGGCTCAAATGGCCGGCGATAAGCGCAGGCAGGATGCTATTCACGACCATCAGGTCGAATATTTCGCCTGGGAGAACGGTTTGACTCCGGACCTGGCCTGGGAGTTGATCCTAAAACACGGCAATAGCCGCAAGGCCGTGATTAAAGCTGCGCAGGGTTTGAAAGATGATGTCAGACGGCACCGCGGACCAGCCCCCTACTCCCCGGTAAAGCCCGCGCCTCTGGCGGAGAGCGCGGGGGCCGATCAGGGTTGTTGACCCGAACTTCGGCAAGGTATGGGGCACCACAAAAAAGGAATGGCCGGTGCGGGGGGTGATGGTGCCACCTCATTCGAAAGCGGTAGCTTGCAACTGGATGGGGTCATAAAAAGCCCGCCGCCAACGGCGGGCCAAATGCGCACGGGTGCGTATTACAGCGACACCGGCATTTCCTGCTACTTGAGGTCGTCCCCCCACATGACAGTTTCGCCGTCTTCGGACGGTTCCGGCGCGTCTTCTGCGTCGAACTCGCCATCATAGAAGGTCCAGTCGGTGCTGCTGTTGGCCAGCGCTACATTCTGATCCATTCCGATCTTCCAGCCGGGTGACGGTTCGTCATCAAGCGTCTGGTGGCCTTTGACGCGCGGCACGTTGTCGGGCGAGCCAAGCCAGGGCTCTAGATCGCAGTCGGCCTCCATGAGGTCGAGCGCCGTGATGAAAGTGTCGGTGCCGACCATCAAACGGATGGAAGGTAGCGACGGCCAAGCAGTGGGGATGGCCAAACGTCGAGGCCGTATGCCGTGCGCTCGCGGCGGCCGGCGTCGAGTTCATCCCCGAGAATGGCGGCGGCGCCGGGGTGAGGCTGCGGAAAAGATAAGTCGCGCGTTACATTTTCTGCTGTGCGTTGCAGATCGTAACAATAGGAGTACGATCGACCCAGATGCTGGCGGTTGATCGGAGGAGGGTTGATATGATTGCAAGTGTCGACCAAGAAAACCTCAGCAGAGATCAGCAAATAGCATTATCGAATGCTCGACTTGGCCATTATATGGCGGTAATTGGTATAGCATTCGCGGTCTCGGTCGTGAACTTATTTTTGATATTCAGCTTCGCACACACAGCGCCAACTTCAGAAAAACTGGCGCTAGCCTTGTCTGTTTTTAACATATCCTGTTTCGGCGCCCTCGCAGGAAGGTCAACTCTCCAGGAGATCAAAGCACTCAACCAAGACTATACGGAGGCGAAACTGGGAACGCACCACGCGAGGTATGTCGCTGAGGTCCCGACAGATTTGTTCGCCGCGCTGACGGTAGGTCTCATCGTCTTGATGGGGTTGGTACAACTCTGGATGCTGTTTACTGTTTGAGGCGGGCGTCCAACTGTCGCTTTTCATTTTCGGATGGATGACCATCGTCATAGGGGCCGGGGCGTTCCTACTTCTCGCACTTGGCATCTGGATTCTGGTCGACGCCTTCCTGATCCCCGGCATGGTCCAAGCGCATAAGAGCGAGGTCCGGAAGCAGCTCGGCATGGGTATCGCCACCGGCGCGCAGCTGCCTATGATCGACACGAGCAAGTGGTCCGCCCTGAACAACGGTTAAGCCATTGACACGGCATGGTCGCGGAGACGGGGGGAAGTATCCGGTTTCGCGGCTGAAGCAGCAAGCGCCAGCAGGATGAGCGCACGCCAAAGCGCCAGCGTGGCGAGGATGAGGCGCAGATTGTGGCCTGCGGCCACGAGCAGCGCATTGATGGCGTCGCCAACATGGCCGAGAAGGAAGTTCCGGTCCAGCCTCCCATCGGTTTTCATATGGCCGATGGTGGCCTCGATGGCCGATCGTCGCTTCAGTTCCCGCTTCATGGTGGCCGTCAGGCCGCGCCGATGGCCGGCGATCATTACCGAGCCCGAGCCTTTGTAGTCGTGGCCGCGATAGCCCTTGTCGACATAGATGCGGTCCGGGTCGACGCCGCCGATCTCCACCGCCTGATCGACGGTCGCGGCGAGCGTATGGCCGTCATACGGATTACCCTCGAAGGATTTGGCGGCCAGCACGAGGCCTTCCCGGTTCGTCGTTGCGATCCCGACCTTGCAGCCAAACCCGACTAATACCAAGTCTCGCTGATCTTCACCCGTGTGCCCAGCGGCGTAGACCGATGGACATGATGCGCCACGGTTGGTCGATGAGACGGTTCCACGCGAAGCAGCAATGGTCGAGGATGTCGTCATAGGATTTGAAGATACGGTTGGAGAGCCAGTTGTCGCGCATGAATTGCCAGATGTTTTCGACCGGATTGAGCTCAGGGCATTTCGACGGCAGCGGCAACAAAGTGATGTTCTCGGGCACCACGAGGGCGGCGGAGAGATGCCACCCGGCCTGATCGATCAGCAGTACAGCATGAGCGCCCGGCGCCACGGCGCCAGAGATTTCCGCCAGATGGAGCGTCATTCCTTCGGTGTTGCAGCGAGGCAGCACGAGCCCCGCGCCTTTGCCTTCGGCCGGACAGATCGCGCCGTAGATGTAGGCCGACGTGGTGCGCTGATCCTTTGGGGCTGATGGTCGCGTTCCGCGCCTTGCCCAACGGCGGGTAATCCCGTTTTTCTGACCGACCCGGGCCTCGTCCTGCCACCACAACTCTATGGGTGTGCCACGGGGAAGTGTCGCCCGGATCGCCGAATGGCGTCAGCATCCTGCGCATGATGGCGGGGCCGCGCCGACAGTTTGCGGTAGCCCATGGCGCGCAGTTCCCGGCTCAGCGTCTGCTTGCTGATGGAGATGGTGAACTCGTCCCGGACCCACTGCGCCAAGTCGATCAGACGCCAGCGCACAACGCCGTGCGATGCCGGGATCGGGCCACTCTCGACAATGTTCGCCAAGGTCCGGCGCTGCGCATCATCCAGCAGGGGCACGCCACCAGGAGGCACCCCGTCGATCAGGCCGTTAGGGCCAGAGGCGTTGAAGCGCAGCACCCAGTCGCGAACCGTCTGAAGACCTACGCCGCCAACCCGCGCCGCCTCGCAGCGCGTGCTGCCCTCGTAAATCATCGCCAACGTCAGCAACCGGCGAACCTGGTTCGCATTATCGCTCGACCGGGCCAGTGCCCGCATCGCCGACGCCGTATAACCATCTCGAAGCTTCACTGCCGCTGCCATCGCCACCCTCCTTGGGTTCGCGATCAATGAATCAGACACCAGCCATTTTGGAAAGCCCCTCATGAGTCAGGGCTCAAGAGACTTGGTATTATTAAACACCGCCTTTAAGAATATGTCGTTAAGTCAGCATGTTAGGCGCGCGCCGGCGCGTGTTACCACTAGTGCGCCGGGAGACT
>NZ_JAMYSA010000216.1:0-4553 GCF_040321735.1 Mesorhizobium sp. M0293 | reverse complement strand
GGGGGCTGGGCAGGGGAGGGGGCCCGCCACGCGGCCCGCGGCGCGGGGATTGCGGGCCTGATGGCAGAGGTCGACAGCGCTTTCCTGGCGCTGGACACGCCGGCGGCGCGGCTGATCGCCGGTGGTGAGCAGCGCCCCTTGCTGCTCGAGGATGTCGAGGCGCTGCAGGCGTCGCCGGCGCTGGTGATCGATAGCTTCCGCTATGTCGTGCGCCAGCAGGAAACAAGCGTCTCGCTGGCAACGCGCCCGGTGCTGTTTGCGCTGGCACGCACGCTCGCCGAAGCGTGGCCGGCGGATGTGTCGAGGGCAACACTTATCGCGCAAGCCTTTGGCGGCAGGCACGCCGATGAATCGCATCGGGCGCGGCTGCGGGTCGAGATCGGCCGGCTGCGCGCCGAACTGCGGGGGCTGGCCGACATCGGCGCGACCAGCCAAGGCTTCGCGCTGGCACCGCGCGAGGCGCGCGAGGTGGTGGTGCTGGCGCGGCCGATCGAGGAGCGGCACGCGACGGTGCTGGCCTTCCTTGCCGATGGTGAATCCTGGGCGAGTTCGGCGCTGGCGTTGGCGCTTGGCACCGGCCAGCGCAGCGTGCAGCGGGCGCTGGAGCAGCTTGGCGAAGCCGGCAAGGTGCAGTCTTTCGGGCACGGACGGGCGCGGCGTTGGATGACGCCGCCGGTGGCCGGATTCACGACCACCTTGTTACTCCCGTCCCCGCTGCCGAGTGGTTAGTAAGGGACATCGGACCATCTCAGTGAGGATCAAGACATGAAACATTCAGCGGCCGAAGTCCTGCGCGAGTACGGACCCTTTCCGGGGGTGGAGAGGGTGCATGGAGTGAGTTTTGACGGCAACAGTGTCTGGTTTGCCTCGGGCGAGAAGCTGAATGCCTTCGATCCGGAAAGCGGGCAGGCGCTGCGCTCGATCGATGTCGCCGCGCATGCCGGCACCGCCTATGATGGCATGTATTTCTTCCAGCTTGCCAACGACCTGATACAGAAGATCGATCCGGATACCGGCCGGGTGCTGGCCACCATTCCAGCACCCGGCGGTGGCGCCGATTCCGGGCTGACCTGGGCCGAAGGGACGCTCTGGGTGGGGCAATACCGTGAGCGCAGGATTCACCAGATCGACCCCGAGACCGGGGCAATCCTGCGCACCATCGAATCCAACCGCTTCGTCACAGGCGTTACCTGGGTCGATGGCGAGCTGTGGCACGCCACCTGGGAAGGCGACCAGAGCGATCTGCGCCGCGTCGATCCGCAGTCAGGCAAGGTTCTGGAAAAGCTCGACATGCCGGTGGGCATGGGGGTATCCGGGCTTGAATCCGATGGCGGCGACCGCCTCTTCTGCGGCAGCACCTCCGCCGGCGTGGTGCGGGCGGTGCGCCGGCCGCGGTGAGGCCGAATCTTCCGACCAAAGATCAGGACGGTGGATCGCTCGCGGCAAATTTATCCGCGGCCGTCTGGCCGTCGCCCCCTGTGGAACCTAGATAGGGCGTGCGCCGGGCGGGCCGCCTGGACCATCTTTGCAAGGGATCCCCATCATGTCTGAACAGCTCACCATGCCTGAGAAGATTGCGTTGAACGACGGCTTCGCCATTCCCCAGCTCGGTCTTGGTGTGTGGCAGGTCGATCAGGACATCACGGCGCAAGTAGTGGGTTGGGGGATCGAGGCCGGCTATCGGCTGATCGACACCGCGGAAGGCTATCAGAACGAGGAAGGGGTCGGAGAGGCGATTCGAAGCGCCGGCGTGCCGCGTGGCGAGCTGTTCATCACCTCGAAACTGCGCAACGGCGCGCACCAGCGCGATGCGGCTTTGCGCGCCTTTGACGAGACGATGGAGAAGCTCGGCGTTGAACAAATCGACCTGTTCCTGATCCACTGGCCGGTGCCCAGCCAGGACAAATATGCCGAAGCCTGGAAGACGCTGGTTGAACTCCGGCAGGCCGGCCGCATCAAGTCGATCGGCGTTTCGAATTTCAATCAGGACCATCTGGAGCGGATCATCGCGGAGACCGGCGTGACGCCCGTCGTCAACCAGATCGAACTGCACCCCCAGTTCCAGCAGCGCGGCATCCGGGACTTTCATGCCACGCATGACATCCGCATCGAAAGCTGGAGCCCGCTGGGCAGCGGCCGTCTGCTGAGCGATCCGAACATTGCCGGCATTGCCAGGAGGCATGGTAAGTCCGCGGCGCAGACGATCATTCGCTGGCATCTCCAGGAGGGGCTGATCGTCATTCCAAAGTCGATCCGCAGGGATCGCATCGCCGCCAATTTCGATGTCTTCGATTTCGAGTTGGATGCACAGGATTTGCAGACGATCCGGGGCATGGATTCGCCCGAAGGCCGCAACGGGCCGAACCCCGCCACGGCCGCGTTCCTGTTCTGAGAGGGAGATCGGCAGCTTGCCCGTCAAGACTGCTCGATGGGCTGGGCGCCGGCCAGATAGCGATCGTTGTCGAAGGGTTCGGCTTGATTGCTTTCAAGATCCCAGAGCTGTCGATGGGTCGCAGGCAGATCGCCCAGATAGACATGCAGCGCACCCGACCGTGCGCTACCGGTGTTGGCGACCGAATGCACGGTATTCGGGGGCAGGTGCACGACGGTGGGCGCGGTGGAGTCCTGCCTTCGCGGAGCATCGAGCTTGCTGGCGGCGTCGGGATAGATGAAGTTGGTCTCGCCGCCTCTGTAAATGCCGATCAACGCATCCATCAGGTGGTTGTGCGGTGGATACTGCAGGCCGGGCGACAGGGTGATGTGGTAGATCGTCAAATTCGGGCTTGCATGGAGAAGCACCTCGTCGTCCTCTTCTTCATGCGCGAGCACGCCCAATGCGTGAAGACGGTTCGTATGGTCGCCCAGCACCGCCCTTATTCGTGCGAGGGGATCGGGACTTCCGGCTGCGTTGACGATATCATCGACAACCGCGTAGAGAGGTGAGTCAACGGGAATAGCCATTGCCAGTTATCCCTTTTGAGATGATCAATTGATAGATCTGAGATGCTCAGGCTAGTCAATGTCGATGGCGTCGTCAACGGGATCGCCAGAACGGAACAGACATGACTCCTCGCGATTTCACAGCCGCGTCGGCGAAACCGACCCTGTCCGCTGGCTCGGCGGCGGCGCCGTCGACCGCCGACCTGCTGCGCAGCGAGCAGGCTTACGAGCAGGTGAAGAGCGACATCGTCGCCTGCGTGCTGCGTCCGGGCGAAACGCTGACCGAAAAGCAGATCGGTGACCGTTACCTGATCCGGAAGGCGACGATCCGCGCAGCGCTGACCCGGCTGATGCAGGAAGGGCTGGTCAGGAGCGAGCCGCGCCGCGGCTATGTCATCACGCCGCTGACGCTGCGCGATGTCGCCGAGATATTCGATGTCCGCAGCCTGATTGAGCCGGAGGTGTTCAGGGTAGCCGCGTCGGGCCTCACCGAGCGGGGGCTCGAAGATATCAGGCAGGCTGCGAAGAAAGTGCTGAAGCCGGAGACGCTGCGCAGCCACGTTGCATTCCTGGCGGCGGATCGGGCCTTTCGTCTGGCGCTCGCGGAACTCTCCGGAAATTCACGCCTGGCGCAGCTCCTGGGTCAGATACTCGACCAGTCGGAGAGGGTTCTCCATCTCGGATTCAGATCGCGCGACTTCACCCAGCTGATCATCGGCCAGCAAAAGGACCTGGTTCATGCCTGCGAGGCACGCGAGGTTTCCGGCATCGTCAAACTTGCCCGCTCGCAGTGCCTCACGCTCAAGAAGCAGGTGCTCGAAGCCCTGCTCGCGGGCACCAAGCTTCAGGAGACCAATTTGCAGGACTTTGCTTGAGGGGAGACGGTCGACGAAGCTGCCAATCTCCCCCCAAGTGGGGGAGATGTCCGGCAGGACAGAGGGGGGCGCTGGCCCGCCAACATATCACAGCGTGTCAACCAAACCTGCCACGATGACAATATGTTGGCAGACATTGGTCGATGTCGCGGATGACATCGTCATTCCAGAAGCGAAGGACGGTCCAGCCATCCTGTTCCAGGCGCTTCGTCCTCAGGGTGTCGGCCATCGCAGGATCGGCGTCGCCGTGCTGAACCCCGTCGACCTCCACGACGAGCTTTTTGCCCGGGCAAGCAAAGTCGGCGATGTAGCTTGCGATTGGAAATTGCCTGCGGAAGCCGAGAGGCATAGCTGTTTGTGGCGAACGCTGGCGCTCTACGGCGCCCCCCTCTGTCCTGCCGGACATCTCCCCCACAAGGGCAGGACTGTCCGGGGAAAGCTATTCATATATGAAGGCCATCTGATTGAGGGAGGATCGGTCTCTTGGCCGGCTCGGATTGACCGGCGGCGGCTTGTCGATGGCGTGTATTTTTCGCCGCCCGAACAAGTATTGGGCGACCAGCTCTGTGAACCGCAGGATTGGAATGACGACACCTCGGGTGCGCGCGACGATGCGCAGCAGTGCATAGGCGATCATTGCCGCGAAGAGCTGTAGGCGGATTGCATTGCCGTTGTTGCCCAGGAACTTGCCGATCTTGAGGTGCTGCTTGATCCAGCGGAACAGAAGCTCGATTTGCC
>NZ_JAMYSA010000215.1:0-4582 GCF_040321735.1 Mesorhizobium sp. M0293 | reverse complement strand
AATTGCCGTGAAAAAATATGATCTGGTCGTCATCGGCGCCGGTCCTGCCGGATTGGCCGGCGCGTTACAGGCGCACGAACTAGGCTTATCTGTCGTGGTACTAGACGACGGGAAACGGCCCGGCGGGCAGATTTACCGCAATCTCGAGAACCTGACTGACAAAATGCGGTCGATCTTGGGGAAAAATTATTTGAATGGCGAAAGTTTGCTTGGAGACGCCAAGCACATGGGCCTTGATATTAGGACAGAAGCAGTAGTCTGGCATGTCTCTTCCGAGAAGATAGTATACTTCGTGCATAAAGACGAAGTGGTAGTGGTTGAAGCTGAATCCATAATGCTTGCCACGGGTGCGCTTGAGCGACCTTTTCCAGTTCCCGGGTGGACCTTGCCAGGCGTCATGACCGCTGGCGCTGCACAGATAGCAATGAAATCCGGCTCGGCCATTCCAGCCGGACGGATCGTACTGGCGGGCTGCGGCCCGCTTTTGTATCTCGTCGCGGGCCAGTTGGCGCAGGCTGGAGCCGATGTCCAAGCTGTGCTCGACACTACCCCACGCGGAAACTACTGGCGCGCTATTCGCCATACCAAGCTTGGGTCCACGAGCCTCAAGCAGCTTTTAGACGGCATTGGAATGATCCGAGCGATATCTGCCTATGGCATCCGCAAGATACGCCAAGTCAACGACATAAGGATTCGTGGCGAAAACCGTGCGGAAGCTGTGGAATATTCCACTCCCCGCGAGTCCGGAATTATCGAAGCCGATTGCATTCTTCTCCACCAAGGCGTCGTACCCAACATACAGCTGTACAGACATTTAGGCTGCGAGATTAAATGGGATGATTCACAGCTCTGCTTTCACCCATCGATCGCCGGAAATTGGGAAACGAGCGTACCGGGCGTATTCGCGGTCGGCGACAATGCGGGCATAATGGGAGCAAAGGCAGCAGAATATTCGGCTCGTTTGGCGGCACTTCACATCGCAGAAAACAACAAGCGGATTATCGATCCGAAGACCAGGAATTCCATCCAGCGAAAATTTCGCCAACTCACTGAAATACGCAAATTTCTGGATACGCTGTATCGACCACCGTCACAGTTCAGAATTCCACTGCGGGAAAATACGGTGATATGCCGCTGCGAGGAAATTGCCGCGGGCGAGATCACAGATTTGGCAGCCGCTGGCTGTGTAGGGCCAAACCAGGCCAAATTTTTCACTCGATGTGGCATGGGCCCTTGTCAGGGACGCAATTGCGGGCTCACTGTCACCGAATTGTTCGCGCACGTTACAGGAAAGTCACCGGATCAGGTGGGATACTACACTATGCGTTCACCAATACGGCCTTTACCGTTGGCAGCCCTCGCCCGTGTCAAAACGAACGGCCTCGCAGCGGATATCGAGTTTTCCTGACGGAGCGTTTGAATCGTACGCTCAAAAAGCCGTAATCCAGTCGTCGAAACAAGGGATTCCATGAAGAAGTCGAGGTTTTCGAGCGCGCTGACCGCCTTCATTCTGCGCCGATCTCGTGGTATTAAACTGAAGTTGGTCGACTTTCGCTCGGCAGCGGTTGATGAAATTTAATCAGATTGAGGCATATCGCGCTGTCATGCTTGCCGGGAGCGTGAGTGACGCAGCTCATTTCCTGAACGTTTCCCAGCCTGGCATAAGCCGCCTCATTAAGGATCTCGAACGTTCGATTGGATTTGATCTATTCGACCGAATCCCGGGAAGAATCGTACCCACTCCCGAAGGTGAGGCGTTTTTCAAATATGTTCAGCGGACTTATTCGGGCATTCAATATCTTGAAGGCGCAGCAAAGGACATCGCCAATCTCAAGCATGACCGGCTTCGCGTTGCTTCATTTCCCGCTGCATCCCTTGAAGTGGTGCCGAGGTCCATTGTGAGGATGAATGCAGCTTACCCGGACCTTAAGATAAGACTTGAAGTACGCAGCTCCCTGAGGATTCTGGATCTTGTTTCCAGTCGGCAAGTCGATGTCGGCATTGCTGCATTTCCGGTTGACTATCCGGGTGTCATTCTCGAACGTGTCTATGAACCTTTCTGCAAGTGTGTTCTGCCGGCGGGACATCCCAAAAGCCGTCTGAGTAGAATCTCGCTCGAAGACCTGAAGAACGAGACGAATATCGGAATCTCGGAAGACCTTACAATCGGAAAGGCGTTGATTCTGGCCGGGATTGAATCAAACGTAAAGATCGACAACCTGATCGAGACGACCTCCGGATATACGATTTGCAAAATGGTTGAAATGGGACTGGGTGTCGGCCTGGTCGACCCGCTTGCCGCATCCTTGTTCCGGGAGAGCAGCGTCGTGGCGGTTGAATTCAAACCGGATGTCAAGTTCGGGTTTGCGATTGTGCTGTCTGAACACGCAATTCGATCACGCGCCGTGGATAAATTCATCAAGATCCTGAATGACACCGTTAAGCGATCGATATATCCGGCGGAGTTTGAGCCTCATACCATTTCCTGACCAACTCAGGATCTAACCCCATCGACACGAAACTTCCCGGTGGCTGTCGAACGTAGGATTCGCGCCATGACGCGCGAATCGTCTTTGATGAGCAACCGGCAGTTCGAGCCCCGATATTGGCGCTGAGCGGCTGAAGCGCTGAAGCGCAAACATCCGCGCTGTTCGACCGTGCTGATTATTTTATTAAAGACCGGACGAATGTTCCGACGAACAATCGCCGCCGGGGCAAGCGGATATGCAGCCAAGAAGATCAATCTCGGCGAAGAATTCCAGATAGTCGCCCGGGGCGCACCGGGCTCCGTATCGCAAGTGAAGCCTGTGCCGCGGTAGATTCGACAACCATCGGATAGCATGTCGCGGGTGTTGACCTCGAGGAAGGAAATGACGCCGGCGACAGCAGGCCCCCGGCGAGTTACGGGCTGCCACGTGACCGATTTTGAAACCCCTCAGGCAGACGATTCCGCAGACTTCTACCGCCTTGTTCCAACCCAGGCTTTCTCTTCCACATTTTTCGGAGCACAACATTGCACAAGCGCGGAACGCGGTTGAACGAGGCGTGAATTTCGCGTTTCCCCGCGGAGGAATCCTGTCCGCCATTCTTGGGAAAACGCCCCGGCAACCGATACCTCCTGTCGGGTTGGTCGAGTCCGCGACACGGTGCTGGTCGGCCTCGTTTCCTGCGCTTATTTCTGCGCCGCATTTAAGCCATTGAATAACATTTAAAAAATTGTTCCAAGGCTTCCTCTCGCGCAGTTGGCGCGATTCTTGATGCTCCCTGATCGTAAGGCGGCAGTAGTTCTGCCGACCGATATGCATGTCGTGGTGACGTAGCCATCGATGTACCGAAGCGAAGGAAAGTATCATGCCAAGTCCGCGTCAGATCGCATTCTGATAGACGTTTTCGTCCTCTCATCGAGTTTCTATGTTCAGCTTTGTTGGGAACGAGCGTCTTGAAGCGCTCGTCTAGAACCATGAGTCATTTCCGTGTCGATCTGCGCGGGGGCGCTTTTCGTAACGTGTTCGCCTTCATCACTCCCCATTGGATGCGGCAGGCGACCCGGCTCGCAGTCATCATGGCAGCGGTGCTTGCCGCGACGCTAGCTGACCTCTTGACGCCGCTCTATTCGGGCCGTCTCGTCGGTGCTGTTGCCGGTGGTGCTGCCGTGGAAGTGATGGCCTGGGATGCTGCCCTTGCAGCCTTCTCCATGCTGATTGCGCTCGCGCTCGGCGCCCTCGTCATGCGTCAAATCGCCTTCATTGGCATGGTCGATTTGACCTTGAAGATGATGTCCGACATATCGAGCGAGGCGTTCCGTCGCGTTCAGCGCCTTCCGACCGACTGGCATGGCAACAGCTTCGCCGGCTCGACGGTGCGCAAGATCACGCGCGGCATGTGGGCGCTTGATCTCTTGAACGACACGATCCTGGTCGTGTTGTTCCCTTCGCTCATCATGATCGTCGGTTCGACCGTGTTGCTCGGCTGGAACTGGCTGGGCATGGGCCTGATCATCGCTTGCGGCTTGCTCGTCTATGTCGCGCTGACGATCACGTTGTCACTCGGCTACGTCGCCCCGGCGGCGGGGCTGGCCAATAGCTGGGACACCCGGCTCGGCGGTGTGCTAGCGGACGCAATCAGCTGCAACGCAGTGGTCAAAGGCTTCGGCGCCGAGGTGCGGGAAGACGAGCGTCTCGCGACGGTCATCGCCAAGTGGCGGCACCGGACGCGCCGGACCTGGGCACGCGAGGCGATTAACGGCACGATCCAGGGCATCACGCTGCTCGCACTTTGGGCGGCGGTGATCGGCTATGCCCTGCATCTATGGTCGCGCGGCCGGGCAACCCCGGGCGATATCGCTTTCATGCTCACCTCTTTCTTCGTCCTGCAGGGCTATCTGCGCGATGTCGGCATGCATGTGCGCAACATCCAGCGCTCGGTCAATGACATGGAGGAGTTGGTCGATATGCAGAGCCAGGCGCGCGGGGTTGGCGGGCGGGGGGGGGGGGGGGCGCGGCGGGGGCGGCCGCGGCCGGGTGGCGCGCCGCGCCGCGCCCGCCCCCCCGCCCGGCCCCCCCCCCCCCCCCGCACCTACACC
>NZ_JAMYSA010000214.1:0-4593 GCF_040321735.1 Mesorhizobium sp. M0293 | reverse complement strand
TTTTTTTAACCCCCCCCCCCCCCCCCACCCCCCCTCCCGGCCGGGGGGGGGGGGGCGCCGTGGTTAAGACCCCCCCCCCGTTGCCGGGGGCACGACCCCCCCCCGCCAAACCCCGGGGCGCTTTTGTTTCCGGCCCCAGGTCTGCTAGATTTGACTTGGCGCAAGGATGGCCGATGCCAGTCGAGATGCAACTCCAGCAAGAGCAGGACCAATCCGTCGCCGGGCGGTTCGAGATGCGCCAGCGCCTGCCCGATCCTCGACTTCAGGGCATTGTGTCGGACATTTGCGGCTATCGCGAATTGGCGCCCGGCCATATGCGCAACGTCGAATACGCCTCGCTCACCGTACCGCTGGTCATCAGCTTCGCCGAACCCTTCGCCATCGGCCTCGGCGAGGCGCCCGGCGACAATGACCGCTTCGCCAGTTTCGCCGCCGGTCTCTATGCCGGACCGGTGGTCATCGAATCCTTCGGCGGCGCCTGCTGCAACCGGGCGCTCGGCCTGTCGAGGCAGCGGACTGCCGACTGGGCGGATATCGCCGCCGATTGCGGCTATTCCGACCAGGCGCACCTCGTGCGCGAGTTCCGTGGTCTTGCCGGCGAGACGCCAACCTCGCTCGCCATCAGGTAACATTTCTTCAAGACGCTGGAACGGCCTTCGCCCAGAGTGGGGCACCGACCAACCCCATTGAAGGAGATCGACATGACCACCAGCAACGAAGCGCCCCGCCTCTACCCCGCTTTGCGCTACAAGGACGCGGCGAAAATGATCGACTGGCTATGCGAGGCCTTTGGCTTCAGTGTCCAGGCCCGTTATGGCGAAGGCGATGTCATGCACCATGCCGAACTGGTCTTCGGCTCCTCAATGATCATGCTCGGCACGGTGCGCGACGACGACTACGGCAAGATGGTCGGCGAACCCGGCTCAGGTAGCGGCAAGTCGATCTACATCGCCGTCGACGATGCCGATGCCGCCTACGCCAAGGCCAGGAAGGCCGGCGCCACGATCATCCAGGAATTGACGAACCGCGACTATGGCAGCCGCGAATTCATCTGCCGCGACCCGGAAGGCAATGTCTGGTCGTTCGGCACCTACTGGCCGAAGGCAGGCGAAAAGGCCTGAGTCAACCTGAGGTGTGCTGCGAACTACCGCGCCAGCGCAAAGATTGCGTCGCAGTCGAGATGGGTCTCCAACTCGGCTGCGACCTCGTCCAAGGCCCGCTCGACCTCGGCCCGATAGTCGATGCCACCACCCTTGATGCCGAGGCTTTCGAGGAATTTCCCGCGAAAGCCGTCGGCACCAAACAGCCCGTGCATATAGGTGCCGATCACCTTGCCATCGGCCGAGACTGCCCCGTCATCGACGCCATTGATGACTGCTGACGGCCGCAGCGTATCCGGTCCAGTGGTGTGGCCGAGATGGATCTCGTAGCCTTCGAGCGGCAGGTCGAACAGGACCGAACGGGCGCTGACGTTGCGCACCGTCTTCTCTGGTTCCATCACCGTTTCGACGTCGAGCAGGCCGAGCCCTTCGGCTTCGGTGACGCTGCCTTCGATGCCGTCGGGATCGCGCACGATACGGCCGAGCATCTGGAAGCCGCCGCAGATGCCGACGACATGGCCGCCGCGCTTGGCGTGCGCGAGAAGGTCGCGATCCCAGCCGTTCTCGCGGAACTTCAGGAGATCGCCGATCGTCGACTTCGAGCCTGGAATGACCACCAGCCCAGCATCGGCAGGCAGCGGTCTTCCCGGCGGCACGAACACCACCTCGACCTGCGGCTCGGCCTTGAGCGGGTCGAGATCGTCGAAATTGGCGATGCGGCCAAGCATCGGCACGGCCACCTTCAGCGCGCGCGTCTCGCCGGACGCCAGCCGTTCCAGCACCACCGAATCTTCCGAAGGCAAGCGCGCCGCCGCCTTCAGCCACGGAACGACGCCGAAACAGCGCCATCCCGTGAATTTTTCGATCGACCTGATGCCGTCATCGAACAGCGAAACATCGCCGCGGAACTTGTTGATGAGATAGCCGATGATCATGCGCCGGTCCTCTTCCGGCAGAATTAGATGCGTACCGGCAACCGAAGCGATGACGCCGCCGCGATCGATGTCGCCGACCAGCACCACCGGCACGTCGGCGCGCGTGGCAAAGCCCATATTGGCGATGTCGCGGCTGCGAAGATTGATCTCGGCCGGCGAGCCGGCGCCCTCGACGATGACCAGATCGGCGCCCTCGCCGACCTTGCTCCAGGAGTCCAGAACGGCGTCCATCAGCCGGCCCTTCATCGCCTGGTAGTCGCGCGCCCGCGCTTCGCCGAACACCTTGCCCTGCACGATGACCTGAGCGCCGACATCGGTCTGCGGCTTCAGCAGCACCGGGTTCATGTGGACCGATGGCGCGACGCCGCAAGCGATCGCCTGCAGCCATTGCGCGCGACCGATCTCGCCGCCGCCGGCTTTATCGCCGGGGATATCGGCAACGGCGGCGTTGTTTGACATGTTTTGCGGCTTGAACGGCCGCACCTTCAACCCACGCTTTTTTGCCGCGCGGCAGAGGCCGGCGACCAGCACCGTCTTGCCGACATCCGAACCCGTACCCTGCAGCATGATCGCTTTGGCCATCAGCCCCTGCCCTGCGCCACGGTTCCGGTGATATCGGATTTCTGCGCCAGCGGCCCGCCGCGCCAGATGTAGAGCGCCAGCAATGGGTCTTTGCCGGTGCGCATGGCGTGATTGACGTTGGACGCGTGGTGGACGACCTCGCCAGCCGTGCGCATGCAAAAGCCGCTCTCGCCCATGCGCCATTCGGTGCCGCCGGTCAGCGGAACGTAGATTTCTTCGGCGACGTGATGATGGTCGGGATAGACGATATCGGGCCCAAGGATCAGCAGGCCGGCGGCGACCTCGTCATTGGCGAAATGGCCGCGCGTGCCGAATACTTCCAGCCAGCCGTAATTGTCGATGAACTCTTTTCCGAAATCCGCCTCGCCATAGGTCTGCCCCCAGCGGAAATCGTTCCGACGCTCGGCAAGCAGTTGCACCAGCGGCTTGGCATCCGGAGGCGCCAGTTCGGCGGCGCGATCGAGATGACGCAGGCAGGCGAGCGGATGCGGCTCCAGCATACGGGCTGGCATCTCCCAATTGATCCGCAACACGGCGTCACGCACCAGGGCGTTATCCACAGAAGCGAGATAGGCGTGGAACCGCCCCAGCAGATCATCGAATCTTGTCGTCACATCGTGCTCCGGACACCCATTGATGCACAGCCGCTCCCCAAAGGGTCGGGTTGCGCGGCGGCATCATTGGTCTAGATTGGTGCGCGCGCAAAGCCAAAAACGACAGGCCAACAGGTCGAAGATATTAGGGAGCACGCCATGGACGCCGCGGTCGATGCGAGCACCAGCCAGTTCGAACTCAATGAGGAGCAGCGCGCCATCCAGGAGATGGCACAGGCCTTCGCTGCCGACCGCGTCGCGCCCAACGCGCTCGACTGGGACCGCAGGAAACACTTTCCTGCCGATGTGATCCGCGAAACCGGCCCGCTCGGCCTCGGCGGCATCTATATTAGGGACGATGTCGGCGGTTCGGCACTTGGCAGGCTTGATGCGGTGCTGATTTTCGAGGCGCTGTCGCACGCCGATCCGGCCTTTTCGTCCTTCATCTCGATCCACAACATGGTGGCCTCGATGATCGACCGCTTCGGCAATGAAGAGCAACGCCAGCGCTTCCTGCCGAAGCTCACCTCGATGGAGTGGCTGGCGAGCTATTGTCTGACCGAGCCGGGCTCCGGTTCCGATGCCGCGGCGCTCAAGACGCGTGCGGTCAAGAGCGGCGGCGACTATGTCCTCAACGGCACCAAGCAGTTCATCTCGGGCGCCGGCGACAGCGATGTCTATGCCGTCATGGTGCGCACCGGCGCTGAGGGACCGAAAGGCATTTCCACCATCGTCGTGCCGAAAGACGCGCCGGGCCTCTCCTTCGGCGCCAACGAGCACAAGATGGGGTGGCACATGCAGTCGACCCGCCAGGTCATCTTCGAGGACTGCAAGGTGCCGGCGGAGAACCTTTTGTCTGGCGAAGGCGCTGGCTTCGGCATTGCCATGGCGGGCCTCGATGGCGGCCGGTTGAACATTGCCGCCTGTTCGCTGGGCGGCGCACAGTCGGCGCTCGACAAGGCACTTGCCTACACCGCCGAGCGCAAGGCCTTCGGCTCGAAGATCAATCAGTTCCAGGCGCTGCAGTTCAAGCTGGCCGACATGGAGACCGAGTTGCAGGCGGCGCGCATCTTCCTTTATGCCGCCGCCTCGAAGCTCGACCGCAAGGCACCGGATGCCGGCAAATGGTCGGCGATGGCCAAGCGCTTCGTCACCGACACCGGCTTCAATGTCGCCAACGACGCGCTGCAACTGCTCGGCGGTTATGGCTATCTGCACGATTACGGCATCGAGAAGCTCGTGCGGGATCTGCGCGTGCATCAGATCCTCGAAGGCACCAACGAGATCATGCGCGTCATCATCGCACGGGCATTAATTGGAAGGCAGTAGGCAGTAGGCAGTAGGCAGTAGGCAGTAGGCAGTAGGCAGTAGGCAGTAGGCAGT
>NZ_JAMYSA010000213.1:0-4604 GCF_040321735.1 Mesorhizobium sp. M0293 | reverse complement strand
GCTGCGCAAGGCTGCCAAGCGAACAGTCGAAACCGTCTGTGACGCCATCGGCCAAATCCTCGGCGAGGTCACGTCAACCGAATGCCGAAATTACTTCACAGAGGCCGGCTATGCCCAACCTAAATTCATCCCGCTCTAGAGTGAGAGCACGGACCGGTTTCCCGTGACGGGTTGAGAGCTGGAGGAGAGGCCTCCGGCGCCCGTCGCGGAGAACCGCAATGTCCAGACATTACGCTCGCGCCGGCGCCGACCGGACAAGCCTCTATGATGATATCACCAACAAGATCATCGCCGAGCTGGAAGCTGGGCGCTTTCCCTGGGTGCAGCCTTGGGGCACGGCGGCGGCGCAAGCCCCCCTCGCCATGCCGGCCAATGCCGCGACCGGCCGCGCCTACTCGGGGATCAACGTGCTGATCCTGTGGGGTGCGGTCGTCGAGCATGGCTTTCCCGTTCAGGGCTGGCTGACTTTCCGCCAGGCGCTATCGTTGGGCGGCCATGTCCGCCAGGGCGAACACGGGACCACTGTCGTCTATGCTGACCGCTTCATCCCTGACGACGAGAAGAACCGCGCGCGGGAAACCGGCGAGGCTGCAAAGGCCATACCGTTTCTGAAGCGCTTCATTCTGTTCAACGTCGCGCAATATGAAAATCTGCCGGACGATCTGGCCCTGGCTCCGCCTGCACCAGAGCCCGGGCTGATCGAGCCGGCCATCGACGCACTGATCAAGGCGACAGGGATCGATTTCCGCATCGGTGGCAGCAGAGCCTGTTATGTGCCGGCGCAGGACTACGTGCGGGTGCCGCCCCCGCAGGCCTATTTCGAGACCATCGACTGGCACCGCACCGCCCTGCACGAGCTTGGCCATGCGACAGGGCATCCCTCCCGCGTCGGCCGTGACCTCGGCGGCGCCTTCGGCACCAAGAGATATGCTTTCGAGGAACTGATCGCCGAGATGAACGCTGCCTTCTGCTGCGCCTCGCTTGGCATCATGCCAACCGTGCGCCACGCCGACTACCTGGCCTCCTGGCTCGATGTCCTGCGCGAAGACAATCGCGCCATCGTTCGTGCCGCCTCCCAGGCCAGCAAGGCGGCCGACTGGCTGCTTGCCTTGCTACCGCAACCTGGAAGCGGAGCCAAGGGCGGCTCCGCCGAGATCGATGAGGCCGAGATCGACAGGAGGGCGGCATGATCCTCCTCACCGAGGAACAGCGCGAGCGCCTGCTCGCCAATGGCCGCGAACGCAACGCCGATCACGTGCCGGTGGTGAAGCTCTTCAACCCGCTCGGCGAAGGAACCTGGCTCGCGACCGAGCTGGATGCCGATGGCGACGCTATGTTCGGTCTCGCCGATCTCGGCTATCCCGAGCTGGGCAGCTTCTCGCTCCTTGAGATGACGTCGATCCGGCTGCCCTTCGGCATGGGCATCGAGCGCGACATCCTCTTTGCCACCGACTTGCCGATTTCGGTCTGGGCAGAGGCCTCCCGCCGGGCCGGAAGCCTTCGCGACGCGGAACGACTCCTCTACCACGCCGCCCAGTCTGGCCGAGACGGCGCGTGAGATCTCAACTTGAAATCCGCAAAGCCGCAGATGCGCAAAGCCGTGTCTGCGGCCCTGTCCCCTTCGGATCTTCGGTGTGCGGCGCAGTCCTCAGAGTGAGAGGGCTGCGCCCGTCTCTTTTGACGGGTTTGGAGGTCGAGAGAGTCTCGGCCGCCCGTCGCGGAGATAGTCCACATGGCTACGCCCAAGCAGAAGATCACCCTCAACGCTTCACGTGACATCCCCTTCGACAAGCTGATGCTGAGCCAGTCCAATGTCCGGCGCATCAAGCGCGGGGAAACGATAGAGGACCTCGCCGCGTCGATCGCACGGCGCGGCCTGCTCCAGAGCCTCAACGTCCGGCCAGTGTTGGATGGCGAGGGTAACGAGACCGGCATGTTTGAGGTGCCGGCTGGCGGGCGCCGCTATCGCGCGCTGGAACTGCTGGTCAAGCAGAAGCGCATGATCAAGACCGAGCCAGTTCCCTGCGTCGTCAGCGACGCCCACAGCGCGGTCCCGATCGAGGAGGATTCGCTGGCCGAGAATTTTCAGCGCGAAGATTTACATCCGCTCGACATGTTTCGCGCCTTCCAGACCCTTCACGACCAGGGCGCGAGCCACGAGGAGATTGCGGCACGCTTCTTCGTGTCCGCTACCTTTGTCCAGCAGCGCCTGCGGCTCGCAAAAGTTTCGCGCAAGCTGCACGAGGTCTACGAGCAGGAGGGCATGCAGATCGAGCAGCTCATGGCCTTTACCGTGACCGACGATCACGCCCGTCAGGAGCAGGTCTGGGAGGCGCTCGAAAACTCCTGGTCGAAGGAGCCGCAGCAGATCCGGCGCCTGCTGACGGAGACCACGGTGCGCGCGAGCGATCGCCGGGCGCTGTTCGTCGATGTCGAGGCCTATGTCGCCGCCGGCGGCGTGGTGCTGCGTGACCTGTTCGAGGCCGACAATGGCGGCTGGCTGCAGGACCCGGCTCTGCTCGATCGCTTGGTCCGCGACAAGCTGAAGTCGATCGCCGACGAAATCGCGGCGGAGGGCTGGAAGTGGATCGTGGTCGATGTCGATCTGCCTTATGGCCATAATCACGGTCTGCGGGCACTGGCCGGCACCCCCGTCGATCTGACCGACGCGGAGCGGGCGGAACGCGAAGCCCTGCGCGCGGAGTACGAACGGCTGGAAGCCGAGTATGGCGAATCCGACGAACTCCCCGACGCGGTCGATCAACGTCTCGGCGAGATCGAGTCTGTGCTGGAGGCGTTCGAGAGCCGCCCGATGAACTACGATCCCGCCGATATCGGCCGCGCCGGTGCCTTCATCAGCATCGACCGTGACGGTGACCTGGTCGTCGATCGCGGATATGTGCGCCCCGAGGACGAAGCGCCGGAAGCGGTCGACGGCGACGCCGCCGAGCCCGGCGGTGTGACCGGGAGCGAGGATGGCAGCGACGATCCTTCGATTCGCCGCGCCATTATCACCATCGGCGCGCAAATGTCCGAGCCCGATGAGGATGACGGCGACGCCATCAAGCCGCTGCCCGAACGCCTGGTGATCGAGCTCACCGCGTATCGCGCGTTGGCGCTGCGCAATGCCGTGGCCGAGAACCAGCATGTGGCCATCACGGCGCTGTTGCATCGGCTCGTCCTCGACACCTTCGGTCATCGCTCCGCGACCGGCTGCCTCGAGGCGTTCGTCCGACATGTCCACTTGCCGACGCAAGACGCCGAGCTGAAAAACAGCCCCGCGGCCAAGGCGATCGACGAACGCCATGAGGCGTGGAAGGGCGACATTCCGCTCGGTGACGACCAGACTCTGTGGGCTTGGCTCGACAGTCTCGATGAAGCCAGTCAGCACACACTGCTGGCGCATTGCGTCAGCTATGGGATCAACGCGCTGTTCGAGCGACCTAACCCCTATGGCAGCGGCGTTTCCCAGCACGGGCTGGAGCAGCGCTTCCGCGAAGCCGACCGGCTCTCCCACGCCACCGGGCTCGACATGGTGGATGCGGGCTGGCGGCCGACGGTCGATAATTATCTCGGCCGGGTCACCAAGTCCCGCATCCTCGAAGCCGTGCGCGAAGGTGCCGGCGAGCAGGCGGCTCAACTCATCGACCACCTCAAGAAGGGCGACATGGCCAAGGAGGCCGAACGCCTCCTTGCCGATAGTGGCTGGCTACCCGAACCGCTCCGTCTGATCGATCATGACGCACCGCCCGCGCAGCCGGGCGAGGAACCTGACCTGCCCGAATTCCTCGCCGGCGATGACGAAGACGACTCGGCGGCAGCCGATGAGGTCATCGCACACGCTGACGCTGCCGAATAGCACCCATCGACGGGGCGACTCCGGTCGCCCCGTTCCCCTTCACCTCACCCTCATGGCCCGACGCCCTGTCGGGCCTTTTCGTTTCAGGAGACATCCATGTCCGCCCACATCGTCTATGACAACGCCCCGCTCGGCTCGCTGATCCAGTACTCGGACGGCACCCCCAAACCGCCCGCGCGCTTTACCCGCAAGCTCGCCGACTGGGGCCGTCGCAACGGCCTCGGCCGTCTGGTCCGCAAGGCATCGCCGCGCGACCGTCCGACCTACAGCGCACCGGCCTCGATCACGCTCAACGAAGGGAACTTCTCCTCCGGCGGCGTCATCCTAGTGACGGTCATGCGAACCTACTCGGTCGACAGCGACCTCAGCTTCAAGATCGTCGAGCAGCCCGGTATCGGCATGGTCCGGGTCCTGCAGCAGATCGGCGACCACGACGAGTTGTTGCACCTCGCCGAGAGCCGGGAGGCGGCCGTACTCTGGTTGGCCAAGACCGGGTACCGCAATGCGCGTCTTGAAGACGTCACCGCCGACGAAGTCGGCGCCGATGTCGTCGAGGGGCGGGCGGCGGCGTAACCGCGAAACATCACACCTGCACGCATGGACATCAACCTCGACCCGCCACGGCCGGGGCTCGGAGACGAACGCCGGGCCGCCCGTTTTTTTAGAGTCCCCAATAGGGGATCAGTAAACCCCACGCCTTTAGGCGGCTGGGATCGCGGCGCTTGCCGTGTAGACTGGCTGGATG
>NZ_JAMYSA010000212.1:0-4651 GCF_040321735.1 Mesorhizobium sp. M0293 | reverse complement strand
CGGCTTTTCCTTCGCCGTATCCGGGATGATGATCCCGCCGGCGGTCTTGGATTCGGATTCGACCCGGCGAACGACCACGCGGTCATGCAGCGGCCGGAAATTCGACTTTGCCATTTTTGGATTTCCTTGGTGCGGATGTTGAACGGTTGCCCGTTGCCGAAGCGTCGTTAGCACTCGACAGTGGCGAGTGCTAACGGGGGGGTGAGATAGTCTGTAAGCTCATACTAGTCAAGACGGCGCCGAGCGGCAGTTCGGGGTCCGATTCAACGGCAGCTATCACGGCGGCGACGCCGATCGACGACCAAAAGCGCGACGTGCCGGTGGTGACAATCTGCGGCGCGGGCCGCACCGGGCAACGGAGCGCCGATCGCCACGATCAAGCCTGGCCGGTCTGCGCCCGCGGTTTGCCGCCAATCGGATGTTAGAGCTCATGCTAATGAGGCGTCAGCACTCCGATTTTCTCAATGGTTTGGAAAAATCAAAAGATAATACCTTATCTCTATAGATTTTGTGTAATATCGTCCGATCCCGTCTTGGCAACCGGGCATCCCCTTGGTGGAACAGGAGATCGACGACACGTGGCAAGAATTTCGGTTCTCGGCATATCCGGCGGCGTTAGTACGCCATCCCGCACCACCGCGGTGGTGAGCGCGCTGGTCAAGGCGGTCGCGTCGCGTGTCCCGTCGGACGCCGGCCTGATCGAAATCACCGAGGCGGCGCCTTCGATTTTCGCCGGGTTGTCTCGTGGCGCGCTTGGCGCGTCTGGCGAAGCGATCATCCAGCGTGTCGAGAAGGCCGACCTGCTCGTGGTCGGAACGCCGGTCTACAGGGCGTCCTACACCGGCGCCCTCAAGCACCTGTTCGACCTTGTCGATTATATTCCGGCCCACAACAAGCGCTTCGCCGTCAAGCCCGAACAGGAAGGCTCAGCCTTCGTCGCCATTCCCGGCGTCGATCTGGGCGAGATCCTGTGCATTCAGGAGGAGCGCCAGGTCGGCAACGACAATTGTGTCTCGTTCAATCGGCTGAAGCTGCAAATTCCCGAAAGCCCGCTGCGGCCCCATTTCGTCAAGGCGACAGTCAAGGTGCGCCGCTATCATGACGGCGCCTATGCAATCTTCCACGGGCCCCGCTGTCTGGGCCGCTACGACCACAATGGAATAGCCGTACAGACACAAAAAGCCGCTTGAACCCGCTCGGCGGCCAGCAGAACAAAACCAGAAGCAGCGTACCTGAAACCGCCGGGCTTTGCCCGTCGAAATACTGAAATTAGTCCAATAATATCAGCAATTTACCGTTTATGGACGGGCACTGGCGACGAGCTTGGCTGCGTATGCCTTCAACTTACTGTTGGCTTCTAACAACTCCAATCTGATGTCAGGGGGAGTGACGCTTCTGAAAATTTGTCGATAATTGGGGAGTTCGGATTTTGACGATGATCTTCACCATAAAGCGATGAGCTGCAATTTCTAGAGATGGCCGCGCTAGGGACGGGCCTCCAGCACCATGTTGAACGGCGTCTCCGTGGCGCGACGGAATCGCTTGAAGCCGCCGCCGGTCACCACCTGGCGTAGCCTCGCCTCGCCGGCCTGGGCGCCAAGCCCGAGCCCGACTTCCTGCGACAGGGACGCGGGCGTGCACACGAACGTGGAAGCGGCATAGTAAACGCGTCCGACGGGATTGAGGTTCGGCGCTAGATGATCATGCGCGAACGGCTCGACGATCATCCACGTGCCATCCGGCTTGAGCGACCCGTGGACATGGGTGGCGGCGCCCGCCGGGTCGCCCATGTCGTGAAGGCAATCGAAAAAAGCGACGAGGTCATAGGTGCCGGTATAGGTCTTGGCGGCCGCGACCTCGAAGCGCGTGTTGGCGCCGACGCCGGCTTCCTCGGCGGCCTTGCGGGCGCGCTCGATCGAAGGGGCGTGATAATCGAAGCCGACGAAGCGCGAATTGGGGAAAGCACGTGCCATGAGCACCGTCGATGCGCCATGACCGCATCCGACATCCGCGACCTCCACGCCGCGTTCGAGCTTCTCGACTACGCCCTCCAGGGCCGGCAGCCAGGAGTCGATCAGATTGGCATTATAGCCTGGACGGAAGAACCGCTCCGTGCCGCGAAACAGACACGCGCTATGATCGTGCCATGCAACGCCCTTGCCGGACTGGAACGCTTGCCTCACCTTTTCTTCGTCGAGCCACAGCGCGGATAGGAACTCGAATGCGCCAGCCATGAAGGCCGGGCTATTTTCATCGGCGAACACCAGCTCCTGCTCGGCGTTGAGATAGAACTGGTCGTTGGCTTCATCGTAGTCGACGTAGCCCGCCGCCGCCTGCCCGGAAAGCCATTCTCTTACAAGGCGCTCCTGGGTACCGGTGCGTGTCGAAAGTTCGGCGGCCGTCATCTTGCCGCCTTCGCGCAATGCCTTGAACAGGCCGAGTCTGTCGCCTAGCAAGACAGCCGCGCCCGTAGCGATCGCACCGAGATCGCCGACCATTTTCCCCAAGAATGCGTCCAACTTTTCCTGACTCGCTTCAGACATCGAAATCTCCCTTTGGGCTCGATCTCTCCCAGTAAAAGCCTCACAAGGGGAGAAGAATGGCGAAATTGGAGCCCGGGCCCATTCTTTGGCGTCCACGCGCGGGCCGACCACCATAATGGCGGGTTCGGCCGAAAGCAGCTTCTTCGCCGCTGCCTCGACTTGGTCGATCGATGTGGGCGGCGCGGCGCTGGTGTAGCCGGTGCCAAGACCCGACAAGCGTGGCTGCAATCGAACTGGAGGAATCCAGATTGTTGGTAGCATAGGTGCCGATCAGATATTTCTTGCTCGCTTTTAGCTCGGCCTCTGTCGGCCCTGTTTCCGCCAACTCCCTGATCACGTGGCGTATCAGCCCGAGCGTCTCGGCCGCCCTGTCGGCGCGCGTCGCCGTGGTCACGACAAGCGCATTGGAATGCTGGTGGTCTTTCAGGCTGGAATGGATACCGTACGCAAGGCCGCGCTTTTCGCGCACTTCCTGGAACAGCCGTGAGGTAAATGGCGAGCCTCTGAGTATTTTGCTTATCAGCTGTGCGGCTTAGAATTCCGGGTCGCTGCGTCCGATGCCGGGAACCAGCTGCACCGAAGTCTGCGGCGGGTCGTAGGCGACCAATTACGCCGGCCGAGCTCGGGGCGACATCGGCCACCGGGGCGATCGCCTGCTTCTGAGGCAAATCGCCGACCAACTCGTGGAGCCTTTCACTCAGGCCTTTGGCATCAATGTCGCCGACGACCGCGACGTGCAGCCCGTCATGGGCGAAAGCGGCCTTGTGGAGGGCGCCTAGATCGGCCGGCGTTATGCCGGCGAGGCTCTCCTTGGTGCCCCTCGTCCGGCCTCGAATAAGAATGCGTGCCGTAGATTCTGCGCCGCCATGCAAGCTCGGCGATCGCGTGGGGGTCGCGCTCATTGGCGATGATGCTGGCGAGAATGTTGGCGCGGATGCGGTCGACCGGCTCCTGGTCGAAGCGGGGGCTGTTAGCCGCGAGCTTGAGCAGATCGAAGGCGGCGTCCTTCCGTTCGGACAGCATGCGCATCTAGCCATAAATGCCGTCGCGCTGCGCGTCGAAGCTCATCTCGGCCCCGGAATGGTCAACCGTCACCTGGAAGGCATCGCTGTCGAGATCGCCGGCGCCGTCGTCGAACAGGCCGGTCATCAAATTGGCCAGTCCCTCCTTGCCAGCCGAGTCCTGCGTGGTGCCGCCGTCGAAGACGAAGCGGATGGCTTCGGTTGTGGTGACGGGACGGACGATAAGCAAGGTTCGGGGCGAAGTGATTTGTTCCGCGGCGGCGGTATGTTTTGGTGAGGTGATCATGCGACGTCTTCTTTGGTCGGTCACGTGTTTGCGGATGATCGTGCATGTACCGTGCCAAATGAGAAAACCATTTATACGCAGTCTGGTAGATCTGACTCTGCTAGGTTGCGTATCCGACATTGTCGGAAATTGGACAGCGCCGAACGCGAAGCGGCTCGGGGCTTGTGACGATGCTTGCGCGTGCTGCTGCGGAGCGGGATATGAATGCGCCTCGAACTGGCGCGAGGCCTTCGAGGATGCCGGATTACTTAGCAAGGAGAAGTTGCTGGCGGACGACCGCCCATTCGAACCGTTTGGACCAAAATCACCCCTTAAACGTGGTCCTCGTTCGGCTCTGACGCACTCTCGCTGCGGCCACAGCCTAAGTTGCACCGACGAGGCGCGCCTGAAGCAGATCAATCTTGGCGCGGCCGTACGTTTGCCGCTTGATGAGTTTGAGCTTGGTGATCTGGCCTTCGGTCTGGCCATTCGACCACGGAGAGATAATGGCGTTGCGGACTGCGGCGATGTCCTTTTCGACCCCGTTTGCAAAGGAGCCGACGAGGCTTGCCTTCGCGCCGTCCAGCCACGTGTCCAGTTTTGCGACCGCCTTTGATCGGATCATCTGCTGAAAGTCGTCGATCAGCGTTCGCGCGTGACGAGGTCGATTGCCGCGATCAGTACAGCGTCCGATTTGGACAGGTCGTCACGCGCCAGCGTCATGTGCCTGGCGATGCTGGTTCCGTCGCAAACTCCAGCTGAGGTCGCAAGGGGAGGTTGAGCGTCACGCGGCGCTCATGCGGCGAGCATTTCGAACTGCT
>NZ_JAMYSA010000211.1:0-4747 GCF_040321735.1 Mesorhizobium sp. M0293 | reverse complement strand
CCCCCCCCCGCCCCCCCGCCCCCCCCCCCCCCCCCCCCCCCCCCCCCCCCCCCCAAACCCCACACCCCCGGCCCCCCCGCCGCCCCCCCCCCCCCCCCCGCCCCGCGCCGCCCCCCCCCCCCCCCGGTCCGGGGAGGATACTACTTGAACATGTCCTTGAACTGGCCGACATTTTCCTTGGTCACGATGGTGATCGGAACATTGATGATCGGATCGATCTTCTCGCCCTTCTTGAGCTTGCCGAAGGCTTCAACCGCTGCCTTGCCTTCACCAGCCGGATCCTGCTGGACGACGGCGACCACCCAGCCCTCTTCGAGACCTTGCACCGCCGACTTGGTCAGGTCCCAGCCGAACACCTTGACATCGCCGGTACGGCCCTGGCTGGTGACGGCGGAAACCGCACCGAGCAGAGCCGGCTCGCCGGTTGCGTAAAGCGTCGTCATGTCGGGATTGGCGGTCATAAGGTTCTCGGCGGCGGACAGGGCTACGTCCTGCACGTTCTGGCCGTCGACCGTGTCGAGGAAGGTTACCTTCTGGCCGCTGTCGGTGACGGCCTTCTTGAAGCCGTCGAGCCGCTGGTTCTGGATGAACGAATTGAGCGCGCCGACGACGCCGATCTTGGCGGTTCCGTTCAGCTTGGTCTTGACGTATTCGGCGTAGAACTTGCCTATATCCTCGCCGGCCTTGGTGTTGTCGACGCCGACAAAGGCGACGTTGTCGCCATTCGGGATCTGCGCATCGATGGCAATGACCGGAATTCCGGCAGCCTTGGCCGCGGTGATGGCCGGCTTTACACCGTTGACATCGATGGCGACGAGAATGATGCCGTCGACCTTCTGGGTGATGTAATTCTCGATCGCGTCGTTCTGCGCGCTTGGTACATTGTTGGCGTTGAAGATGACGAGGTCGACGCCGGCGGCCTTGGCAGCAGCCGTTGCACCGTCATTGATCTGGTTGAAGAACAGGGCCTGCTGGTTGATGGTCACCAGCGCATAGGTCTCGGCCATGGCGGAAGCAGAGCCGAGGGCGAGGGTCATGGCGATGGCTGCGGCGCAGCTTGAAAGGATCTTGGTAAGACGCATTCCGGTTCCCCTTGGTTTTACGAAAAGGCCCTTGATCGGGCTCACCTGGCGACTGAGCGCAAGGGCATAATTCAAGATACTTGATTTCTTGTCAAGTGACTTGAATTAGCGTCAACGAAAGGAATAAGGGGATGCGCCGGATCAGAACGTCGCTGGTGTATTCACCCAGAAAATGCTGGCGCGTTCATCTCCGACATTGCGGTACCAGTGCGGCAGTTCGGAGTTGAAGACGAAGGAATCGCCGGCGGACAGGCGAAACGTTTTTTCGCCGACCATCAATTCGATCGCACCTTCCAGGAGATAGCCGACTTCCTCGCCGGCATGCTGGATCGGGCCAGCGCTCTCACCGCCCGCTTCGATATGATGGATGTTGCACTGCAGGAGATGGCCGGGCGAATACGGAATGACACGCTCGAGCGAAATACCTTCGCCGCGCCGAAGCGGATCGAGCGCTATCAACGGCCGCGATCCAGCCCGAAAGACAATGCCTTCCTCGCCATCGGACTCCTCGAACATCCAGCCAATATTCGTGCCGAGCACCTCGACGAGCCGGTGAAGCATGGGAAGCGAGGGCGAGACCTTGCCGTTCTCGACCTTGGAAAGCAGGCTTTCCGAGCAGTTCGCGGCGGCAGCGAGCGCCTTCAAGGTCAGCCCTCGCGTCTGCCGGGACAGCTTCAACCGCGTGCCGAGCCGCAAGAGGCTGGTGGCGGTCGAGCGCTCGTCGCGCTTGCTGTTCTGGGTATCGATCTTGTTCATCGGGGGGCGCGAACATCTCCTCTGGTCGGGCCGACTCGTAAAACTGATCCAGTGCGATGTCCATCCTATGAAAAATGGAGGACTGCGCTGGATCGCAATCAGCGACCCGTCCATGGCAAGCGTCGCGCCCGCCGTTTCAATGCTCCGAATGGGCTCCGCCGCTCAGGCCGGTTCGCGCTTCAGCGCCTGCGCCATGCAGTGGATGCCGCCGCCGGTCTTGGAGATCTCGCTCATGTCGACGGCCGCGACCTCGAAACCGCGGGCCTTGAGCTGGCCGATCAGCGCCTGGCTGGAGGTCGGTGCGATCACCCGGTCCTTGCCCAGCGACATGAAGTTGCAGCCGAGCGCCATCGTGTCCTGGAACGGCACGTCGATGATCTCATGGCCCTTGCCCTTCAGCCAGTCGACGATGCCGGGTTCGGTGCAGGCGAGGCAGACGGCGGTCAGTTTTTCGGCGATCGGCACCACCATCAGGTCGATATGGACGTAGTATTCGTCGATGAAAGCGATGCGGGTTTCCCAACCTTCCTTGTCGAACCAGGCCTGCACCTGGCGGGCACCTTCCTCCTGCGTGCGAGCGCCGCCGCAGCCGATCAGCACCACGCCATCCTCGATGACGTTGAAGTCGCCGCCTTCGAACGTGCCTGCCGTGACCATGTCGTAGATCGGGATGCCGAGTTTTTCGTAGGTTCGGATGGCGGCGTAGTTCTCGCCGCGCCGCCACCAGTTGGCCATCGCGGTGATGAAGGCGCCATAAGGCGTCATGACACTGGAATCACGGGAATAGACCTGCATCGGCAGCTCCGGCGTCGGCTCGTGCCAGTGGATGTTGACGCCGAAATGTTCATAGGCGGCGACCAGGTCCTTGTGCTGCGCCTGCGCGATCTGAACATTGCAGGGCGCCTCGCGCAGATGCTTTCGCGACAGCGAACTGGTCGACAGATGACGCAGGAAATTGGGCGAGCCGAGCAAGACGTCGGTCAGGACGTCGGTCTCGTTGGCAAAACCCCAGGCGGTCAGCGGCTTGGTGCCGCCGGCCGGGTTGCGGCGCTGCAGCGAAAACGGCTCGGCGACAATGCGGTCATGAATGGTCATGGGGTGCTCCTCGTGAGGTGGCCTGGGGTGTTTGATTGCTCGGTATCCACCAGTCCCGTCCGCGCGGGGTGGTGACATATTCCGGCCAGCGAAATCCAGTCGGCGGCTCGTAGTCGCAAAGCGGCGCGATCCAGTTCGAACCGCCAACGCCGCCGCCGGTGCGGGTGACGAACTCGTCCATCGCCGCATCGCGGGCGTTTTTGTCCTCCAGCAGGCGAAGGGCCGCCAGCGCAACCGTCTTCGCCGCACAGATGACCATCGGGTCGATCGTCGCTGAAATGCCGCCCAGCGCATTCATCACCCAGGCCGGATAGACGTGGCCATTTGCGGAGCGCAGCGCCGGACGGGCGACGTAGAAACGCGCCGTCGGCGTATGCCACGACATGTCGGTGTAGTCGTCGGAGGTCGAATTGAGCTGCGACGGCGGCAGGTCGCGGCGCAGCAGCGCTTCGGCGTCTTGCGGCGCGATCAGTTGCTCCATCTCGGCAATGAACGGCTCCTCCGTCGCCACCCCGCCGGCATTGACCTGGATTTCGCGGGCGATTGCCTTGGCCGTTTCGTCCCAACGTGGCGGCCCGACGGTCGACAGCGCTTCATAGGCGATTTCGGCCATCGCGTGGTTGGCGAGCCCCGGCCGTGACTTCGACACCCAATGCCGTTCGGTGCGGCAGCCGCTCATACTGGCAGCGGCCTGCGCATTGCGATCGAGCATGGCGGTGACCTGCTCGGCCATGGCCAGCGTCGGCACGCGGATCATGTACTGGATCTCGGCCAGCCCGGCCGGCAGATTGTCGGCGGTGGCCTGGCCAGCGGTGAGGATCGTCTCGCTGATCGACCAGCCGCCCTGATGCGGCAGCATGGAATCGCGCAGCGCCTTCGAGGCCATGTACATCATGACAAGTGCGTCGTTGGCGCCGGGCGCGCGCACCGCCGAATGCGCTTGCGGGATCGGTGCGCCGTCGCCTGCGCGAACCCAATTTTCGGGTTCGTCGCACACAAAACGGTAGATCATCGCATAGGCCGCGCCACAATGTGTGTCCCAGCGCGCCGTGTTGCAGAGCGGCAGCATATAGAAGGGATGGAAGGAGATCATGCCGGCAAGGCCGTCATAATAGCCCTTGGCGGCATGGATGGGCTTCGATCCGCGCACCTTCTCGGCCGGCTCGCCGGTGAAGCGCAACGTGCCTGATATGCCGTGGCGCTGCATCGCCGCCTTGGTCGCCAGCAGCCCGCCAAGGCTTGAGATACCGAGCCCGGAATGCGGGTCAGTATGGCCGCCGGCCTGCTCGCCTAGACCCGGGCGAGGGCGCTTGACCGTCGCTGCGTCCTGGCAATTGCCGGGCACGGCGTCATATTCTGCGTATAGGCCGATGGTCGGGCCGGCGCCGTTCGTCCAGTGGGCGCAGAAGGCTGTGGGCATGCCGCCGGAACCTTCCTCGACGGAAAAGCCTTCGCGTTTCAGCAACTCCACATACCAGGCTGCCGACTGATATTCGCGCCATGCAGTCTCGCCGAAGTCGAAAATGGTGCGCGTCCACGCCGACAGCGACGGCTGGATGTCGTCAAGACAGGCAAGCGCGGTTGCTTGCGCAGGGGTGCTGACCGCTTTCTCCATGGCTTGAGAAGAAAGCAGTGAAGCGGCTTTGCAAAAAGTGATATGTTTTCCCGGCTCATACAAATTCGGTTCACCTGAGGCACCTTGCGAATACCATCGACACAAGCGCTGCGCGCGCTCGATAGCTTCGCCCGCCACGGCAGCGTCTGGCGCGCCGCCGACGAGTTGCACCTGACCCGCAGCGCCGTCAGCCACCAGC
>NZ_JAMYSA010000210.1:0-4758 GCF_040321735.1 Mesorhizobium sp. M0293 | reverse complement strand
CCCCCGCAAGGGGGGAGATTGGATGTTGCGACGGCCTTCGCCAATTGTGAACGTTGCAGGAAAAGTGAGGCCGCAAAGCTGCCAATCTCCCCCCTTGCGGGGGAGATGGCCGGCAGGCCAGAGGGGGTGCTGTCCCTCGGCATTTCCAAGAGAACGCCACTACCAACAAGTGAGACACCCATGACCGATTCCCGCGCCCGCAATATCCTGTCCCGCCAGTCCGAGCTCGAGAGCGAGCGCAGCCAGTATGAGGCTGTGTGGGAGCAGGTGGCGGAGTTCTGCGACCCCGATGCGCCCGATATCTGGAGCGGCCGCCGCACAGGCAGCCCGGATTCGCAGGCCGAGCGGCAGGAGCGGCGGGGTGCGCGCGTCTATGCCAACACCATCAACTCGGCCGCCAACCGGCTGGCCGCGGGGCTGGAAAGCCTGATCATTCCGCAGTCGGAAAAATGGCATGGGCTGTCGACTGCCGCCATGAACGACGAGGAGACCGACGAGGAGAAGGAATGGGCGGAAGGTTTGCGCGATTTCCTGTTTGCGCTGCGCTACTCCGCCAATTCGAATTTCGTGCCGGCGACCCAAGCCTGCCTGCGCAATGTCGTGCGCTACGGTCCGGCATATCTCTATGCCGAGGAGGGGTTTGGCGCGACACTGATCCGCTACGCCTCGATCCCGGTGGTCGAGGGGTATCTCAGCCGCAATCGCTGGGGTCAGGTCGATATTTTCCATCGCCGCTATGAGCGCACGGCGCGGCAGGCGGCACAGCTGCTCGGCTACGAAAAGCTGCCGGCGCGCATCAAGGTTCTGCTCGACGATCCGGCCAAATGCGAGACGAAGATCTCGCTGATCCAGTGCATCCAGCCGCGCGACGAGCGCAAGATGTATCGGCTGGGCGGCCAGTACCAATATCTCGACACGGCCTTCGCCTCCTACCACGTCATCGAGGACGAGGAGGAAATCGTCCGGGAGAGCGGCTTTCGCACCTTCCCGGTGTCGACCTTCAACTGGCGCCGCTACGAGGGCGACCCCTATGGCATCTCGCCGACCATCGAGGCGCTGACGACGGTGCGCGAGGAAAACGCCGTGCGCCGCTCGGGGCTTCGCGCCCTGCAGCAGATCACCGACCCGGCCACCGCCTCGAAGGCCAGGCTCGACTATGTGCCGGTGCTCAACCCCGGCGAGAATTATCCCGGCCTCATCGACGACAATGGCAGACCGCTGATCGCGCCGATCTCGACCGGGCAGAACCCGACATATGCCTTCAACTACGCGCAGAGCCGCGCCGACGAGATCCGCGACATGATGTTCGTCAACCTGTTCCAGACGCTGGTGCAGAACCCGCGGATGACGGCGACCGAAGCGCTGATCAGGCAAGAGGAAAAGGGCGCGCTGCTCGGGCCGTCCGGCTCGATCATCCAGGCCGGCTTCGCCACCAATCTCGACCGCGAACTCGGCATTCTGGAGGACAAGGGCCTCTATGACGAGGACAGCCGCTTCCTGCCACCGGAAAGCCTGGCCGGCAAGGCGGTGCGGCCGACCTTCACCGGCCCGCTCGACGTGCTGCGCCGCTCGGCCGAGGCGCGCGACACCATCCAGGTGGTGACGACCGCCATGCAGATGGCGCAGTTCGACCCCGGCGTGATGGACAACATCGACAGCGACGAGGCGATCAAGATCGTGCAAAGCGCCGGCCGCAGCCCGCAGCGCATCTTCCGCCGCAAGGAGGAGGTCGACGGCCTTCGCGATGCCCGCGCCAAGGCCAGCCAGGCGCAGGCCGGCATGGCGGCGATCGCCACCGCCGGCAAGGCCGCCAAGGATGCGGTGCCGGCGGCGGTGCAGGCGCGCGACAGCGGCCTGCTCGACGGGTTGCAAGACATGCTGGGCGGCGCCCAAGATGCGCAAAGTGGTCAAGGCGGGCAGCCCATCGGCCCGGCGGGCAACGGCGCATGAGCCGGAAACGCTTCGCTCACTCCGGACAGGTAGGCAGTCCTGCCAGGGCCCGGGACGCGCTGGCCAAGGCATATCTCCGTGTGTTCTCCGGCGAGGACGGCGAGATGGTGCTCGCCGATCTGGCTGCGACGACGGGCTATTATCGGCGTCCGTCCTATGGCGAGTGGATGGCGCGCACCAGAACGCCCAATGGCTTCGAGCTGCACAGCGCGCTCAGCAATGCGCGAGCCGAAGTGGTGCAGCACATTATGGGGTTTCTGACGCTGGACGAGATGCAGCTGGTGGCGCTGGAGAAGGCGGCAAGGGCGGAGGAGCGGTAGCTGTTCGCCGACGCTGGTGCCCTACGGCGCCCCCCTCTGTCCTGCCGGACATCTTCCCCACGAGGGGGGAGATTGGCAGTTCCGCAGCAATCGCCTCAATAATCGCCGTTGTAGTACCGGTCGTCGCAAGGCGCGGTGTAGATGCGGCCGTAGCGGTCCTGGTAGCGGCAGAGTTGCTCGCCGCGGCGCTGCGGGGTGGTGGCTGAGCCGACGACGGCGCCGAGCAGGGCGCCGCTGGCCGCGCCGATGACCGTGCTCTTGGTGTTGCCGCCGATGGCCTGGCCGACGAGGGCGCCGCCGGCGCCGCCGATCAGCGCGCCGGTTCCGGCCCGCTGCTGGCCCTCGGTCTGCGCGCAGCCTGCCAGTGCTGCGGTCATCAGCACGGCGGCGATGGCTTTGTGAAAGTTCATGTGTGGTCTCCCTTGAAGGCCTGAAATCCCTATGGCTCGTCCCGTGCGGTCGCATTGCGGCGGAACGGGGGCACGAAGCCTCACGATATAAGACATGGTTTCTCGGGCGTTGATGGACCGGCGGCCGAAAACACTCCTTTCGAACAAGGCGCTAGCGTTGCTCCTTGTCAAAATGATTCAGCCTGTGGCGGCTCGGCCGGAGCCAAACCGGGGCCTCCCCCGCGCGCAGCGCACACCTCTTCTCGCCTCACCGAAAAATGGAGAAATGCCAATGACCCGAGGTCTTCCCCGGACGCTTGCCCGCGCCGCCGCCCGCGAGGCCGGTCTTGCCCCGCCCAGGCCCGGCCTGAAAGCAATCACAACAGGGCAGGGCGGATCGTATCGCACTGTCTTCACCTTCGCCGGCATGCAGGTGCCGGTCGCCGATGCGCTGGCTTATGCCGGCCAGAAGGTCTTCGATTTCACCGACGGCAAGGTGCGCATCAAGGGAGGCACGGCGCGGCTGCAGTTCGCAGTGCTCGGCATCCGTCCGTCAACGATCAACGACAATGCAGCGCTGACCTGGTCGCTCGGCTCAGCGGCGGCATCGAGCGCGACGTTGGCTGGAACCATGGTCAATGTGCTGGCCTCGACGGCCCGCACGCTCGACGGTGTGGGTGCCGCGCTCTCCACCGCCTCGACCGCCGACATCGCCGCCGCAGTGACGCTGGATGGCACCACGACGCCGATCGATCTCTATCTCAACCTGGCGTTTGCCACCGGCACCGACATCGATGCCGACGGGACGATTGCCGTGACCGGCACGATCACGCTGCTGTGGGAAAACTGGGGAGATAACGCCTAGGCGCCAATCTCCCCCCTCGAGGGGGAGATGTCGCCAAAGGCGACAGAGGGGGTCGGTTCGACCGGACGCGACTCCCGGCGACGAATGAAGTTGGCGCTCCACGCGCGGCGACCCCCTCTGGCCTGCCGGCCATCTCCCCCTCGAGGGGGGAGATACCAAGCTTTTGCCGTCGGCTCTTTTCTAACCTCAACAAAGGAATCTCCCACAAGACAGATCTGGCAGACGCCGGGTCCGTGGCGGCGCTTGCGCTGCCGGCGGGCAACCCGGCATGGCCTCCGGCCAACGGGGACAATGGGTCCTCCTCGACGGCCGGCAAAAGTTGGTTTGACGGTCTTTCCGAAGGCAACCGCAAGCTCGCTGAAACCAAGGGTTGGACCAAGCCTGAAAGCCTCGATCGGGTTTTCACATCCTATGCGGAGCTGGAGCGGCGGCAGGGTGAGAGCCTGCGCGTTCCCGCCCCGGACGCATCGCGGGAAGACTGGGACCGGTTTCATGCCCGGCTGCCCGAGACCATGCGTCCGGTCACCTCATCCGAGAAGGTCGAATACATCAGGCCGGAAGGACTGCCGGACAATTTCGCCTATTCGGACGAGCTCGCCAATGCGTCCAAGGCCTGGGCGGTCGAGGCCGGTGCTTCGCCAAAGACCGCGCAGGCCTATCACGACAGGTTTGTCGGCTACATGGCCGAGCAGGCCGCGCGCCAGGAAATCGCGCTCGCCCGCTCGGTCGAAGCCACCCATGACGATCTCGTCAGGGATTGGGGGCCGACCGACAGCGACGGCTTTCGCCAGAAGCTGGAGGTCGCCAACCGGGCGATGAAAAAGCTCGGCCTGGTCGACGCCTACAAGGCGAAGGGCATCCTTCTGCCCAACGGGGCGCTGACCGATCCGCAGATCGCCAAGGCGTTCCAGGCGATCGGCGAGGCAATGTTCCGCGAAGACACGATCGACGGCGGTGCTGGTCGGAGCGGAGCCAATCCGTTCAAGCGCAACGCCGCCGGCGAACGCAACCTGACTGATATCTCAGCCCTCGTCAAAAGCGACCCCGCCCGTGCCCGGCGGCTGGCTCGCGAGGCCGGGGAGAACCCCGACCGCTGGATGCCCAACAACCCCCTCTAAAGCTGTGTCGATATTCAGCCGGCCTGCAAACGACGGCTTTCTGCGCTTCCGGTGCTCATATGTGGACGGCCCCCTGCTTGCAAGTATTGGCTGAGATGGTTTGATCGGATCGCTTG
>NZ_JAMYSA010000209.1:0-4815 GCF_040321735.1 Mesorhizobium sp. M0293 | reverse complement strand
CGAGTTCCGCTTCGGCGCCGACGCCCAGCATGTTTTTGGTTTCGATCGTCAGATCGACTGTACGGGAATGGCGGCGCAAAATGACAGGTTGCGTGGCGTTCGCGGCGAAATGCTCACCCTGCGTATCCCTGATATCTCGCTGTCGCGCCCCGTCAGGCTGCTGCATCCCCGCTTTCCACTCTATGCAGTGCCGCGCACCGACCACCGTTTCATGATTGGTGCGACGATGATTGAAAGCCGGTCCGTCGGACCGGTTACGGCGCGTTCGATGATGGAACTGCTGGGCACCGCCTATGCCCTCCACCCGGCCTTTGGCGAGGCCGAGATCGTTGAAACCGGTGTCGGCGTCCGCCCAGCCTTTCCCGACAATTTGTCGCGCGTCGAAACCAAGGGGGAAATCATTGCGATCAACGGGCTCTATCGTCACGGTTTTCTCCTGGCTCCCGCCATGGCGCGCCAGGCTGCCGACCTGGTTTTCAGTCAAGACAGAACCAAGGAGCTTGCTCATGAAACTGATGGTCAACGGCGAAGCGCATGAGGTTGCCGCCACAACGCTGGAGGCGCTGCTTGCCGCGCTTGACTATGAGGGCGATTGGCTGGCGACGGCCGTCAACAATGACCTGGTGCACAAAGCCAACCGGGCGGAATTCCAATTGAACGACGGCGACCGGATCGAAATCCTCTCGCCCATGCAGGGCGGCTAGCTTGTTCGACCTTCTCGGGACGACGCTTCCCTCCCGCCTGCTTCTCGGCACAGCTCAATATCCTTCGCCGGCCATCCTTGCCGATGCGGTCAGGGCATCGGGCACGTCGGTGGTGACCGTCTCTCTGCGCCGTGAGATGGCAGGCGGCAGGGGCGGCGAAAAATTCTGGTCGCTGATCCGCTCGCTGGGCACAAGGATCCTTCCCAACACTGCCGGCTGCCACTCCGTCAAGGAAGCGGTCATGACCGCAAAAATGGCGCGCGAGGTCTTCGGTCCGAGCTGGATCAAGCTCGAAGTGATCGGCAACCACGATACGCTGCAGCCGGATGTGTTCGGCCTGGTCGAAGCCGCCCGCATCCTGTGTGAAGACGGTTTTACGGTATTCCCCTATACCACCGACGACCTTGTTGTCGCCGAGCGGCTGCTGGGGGCGGGCTGTAACGTCTTGATGCCGTGGTGCGCGCCGATCGGTTCCGCCCTCGGACCGATCAACATCACTGCGCTGCGCTCGATGCGCGGCCATTTTCCTGATGTTCCGCTGATCGTGGATGCAGGGCTCGGACGGCCGTCACACGCGGCAACCGTTATGGAACTCGGCTTTGACGCTGTGCTCCTGAACACCGCGGTCGCCAAGGCGGCCGATCCGGTCGGCATGGCGCGTGCGTTCAGCAAGGCGGTCGAGGCCGGTCGTGAAGCCTTCAGCTCCGGAATGCTCGAACCGCGCGACGTCGCCGTGCCATCGACACCGACCATCGGCAGGGCGGTTTTCTTATGAAGCTCGATCCTTTCTACCTGATCGTCGACAGGGCTGACTGGATCGAGCGGCTGGTCCCGCTCGGCGTCAAGCTGGTGCAGCTTCGCATCAAGGCCATGGATAAGGCCGGGTTGCGCGCGGAGATCCGCAAGGCCAAGGCTTTATGCGCCCAGCACCAATGCCAGTTCATCGTCAACGACCACTGGCGCCTGGCAATCGAGGAAGGCTGCGACTTCGTCCATCTCGGCCAGGAGGATTTGCTATCCGCCGACCTCGCGCGGATAGGGGCAGCCGGCGTGAAGGTCGGGGTCAGCACGCATGATCATGTCGAACTGGAAACGGCCATGGCCGCCATGCCCAACTACGTCGCGCTCGGCCCCATCTACCCGACCATCCTGAAGACGATGAAATGGGCGCCGCAAGGGGTCGAACGGATCAGCGGGTGGAAGCACCGGGTCGCACCGATTCCCTTGATCGCCATCGGTGGCCTCAACCCGGACAGGCTCGACGGCGTCTTCGAGGCTGGCGCGGACAGCGCGGCGGTGGTGACCGACATCACGCTGAATGACGACCCCGAAGCGCGCACGCGGGAATGGATCGAAAAGACGGACCAATGGCGCTGAGGCGGGAACCGCATGTGCTTGTCGTTGGCGGGTCGGACTCCAGCGGCGGCGCCGGCATTGCGCGCGATATCGAGACGATCTCTTCCATTGGCGTGCGCACCTGCCTGGCTGTCACAGCGCTGACGGTGCAGACGCACGACGCCGTCATGGAAATCCATCCTTCGCAACCCGGTCTGGTGGCCGATCAGATGCGCGCCGCGCTGCAGGCCAACGAGGTGACGGCCATCAAGATCGGCATGCTCGCAACGGCCGAGATCGTCGTTGCCGTTGTCGGCGTGCTGCGCGAAAATCCGCAGGTGCCGACAGTGCTCGACCCCGTGCTGGCCTCGATCTCAGGCCGGGCGCTCCTGGAAGCAGGCGCCATCGCGGTCATGAAGCGCGATCTGATGCCACTTTGCCATGTCGTCACACCCAATCTCATCGAGCTGGGGCTCCTTATTGGTACAGAGCCGGTAGCGGACGAAAACGGCGCCTTGCGGCAAGGACAAGAATTACTGGCGGCCGGAGCGCAGACCCTGCTGATCAAGGGCGGCCACGCATCGGGACCGCGATCGACCGACATTCTGTTGCGCCGCGATCAAGAACCAGTCCGTTTCGACACACCGCGCCTTGCCACGTCGATGCGGGGGACGGGTTGCATGCTGGCCAGCGCGATCGCCGCGCATCTGGCGAAGGCGAGGTCCCTTGAAGACAGCGTTCGCAGAGGCAAGCTGTTTGTTTTCGAAAAGCTGCAGAAGAATGGTTTTGTGGTAGACTGTCCGACCTCTGAGAGTAATGGTGATAGCTTGTGCGGCTGTTCTCTGGAGGTGGTGTGAGGCGTTGGCAAAGCCGGCCCACTAGAGGCCGAGGCCGCCGATGCAGACATATTTGGTGTCGAGGTAGTCCTCGATGCCCTGATGTCCGCCTTCCTTGCCAAGACCGGATTCCTTGACGCCGCCGAACGGCGCTTCCGGCGTGGTGATCAGGCCTTCATTGACGCCGACCATGCCGTATTTCAGGCCTTCCATGACCCGGAAGGCGCGGCCGAGATCGCCGGTGTAGAAATAGGCGGCCAGGCCGAACTCGGTGTCGTTGGCAAGCGCAATGGCTTCCTCTTCGGTCTCGAACTTGAACACCGGCGCGACCGGGCCAAAGATCTCTTCCTTCATGAAGCGCATTTTCGGCGTGGCATTGGCGATGACCGTCGGCTGGAAGAACGAGCCGCCAAGCGCATGGCGCTTGCCGCCGGCAACGACCTTGCCGCCCTTCGACGTCGCATCGGCGATCAGTTCCTCGACCTTCTCGACCGCCTTCTCGTCGATCAGCGGCCCCTGCTGGACGCCCTCTTCGAGGCCCGAACCGACCTTCAGGCCGTTGCTGGCGGCGGCGAGCTTCTCGACGAATTTGTCGTAGACGCCGGCCTGAACCAGGAAGCGGTTGGTGCAGACGCAGGTCTGGCCGGAATTGCGATACTTGGCCGTGATGGCGCCGGCAACGGCCCGCTCGACGTCGGCATCATCGAAGACGATGAACGGCGCATTGCCACCAAGTTCCATCGACACTTTCTTGACGGTGACGGAAGACTTCTGGATCAGCATCTTGCCGACCTCCGTCGATCCGGTGAAGGTGATCTTCGACACCAGCGGATTGGCGCAGATCTCGTCGCCGATTTCGCCGGCAGCACCCGTCAGGATGTTGATGACGCCCTTGGGGAAGCCGACTTCCTCGGCCAGCGCGCCCCAGGCAAGGCCGGAATAAGGCGTCTGCGTCGCCGGCTTGACGACGGCAGTACAGCCTGCGGCCAGCGCCGGGCCGAGCTTGCGGGCAAGCATCGAGGACGGAAAGTTCCACGGCGTGATGGCGGCGATGACGCCGACCGGCTCCTTGGTCACCAGGATGCGGCGGTCCGCCCACGGCGACGGTACGACGTCGCCATAGGTGCGGCGGCCCTCTTCGGCGAACCACAGGATGTAGGACGCGGCCGAGCCGATCTCGCCCTTGGATTCGAACAACGATTTCCCCTGCTCGATGGTCAGCAGTTGGCCAGCACGTCTTGATTGTCCATCATCGCGTCATGCAGCTTGCGCAGCAGCTTCGAGCGCTCGAGCGCAGTGGTCTTGCGCCATGTCTTGAAGGCGGTCGCGGCGGCCTCGATGGCGCGGCGGGTCTCGGCCTTGCCCGATTTCGGCACGGTGCCGATCTTGAGGCCGGTGGCCGGGTTGTTGACGTGGACCGTCTGGCCGCTATCGGCCTGCACCCACTCGCCGTTGATGAGATTGGCCTGGCGCATGAAATGGCTGGTTTTCTGAAGCATGGTCTGGCCTCCGTTCGGCTTCTGGTGATCAGGATTCGATATGCTGCGGCTCGCGCCTTAGCGAAGCGCCCTTGTCGCACGGCAGAACGACACCGCCGGCCGCGTTCCAGCTATGCACGATGTCTCGCCGCCTCGCCCCGCGGGTTCATGCCGACTGGCCAGTTCGCGGATATGCCGCCGCGGTCTCATCAAGAGCTGCCCGAATGCCGTCAACCATGGCATCAATCTCGTTGGGGGTGATCACATACGGTGGGCAGATCGCCAGCACGTCGCCCATGTTGCGGATCATAACCCCGTGCTCGCGGCACCGCCGCTCGACATCCGTGCCAATCCGGAGCTCCGGCGCGAAGGCGCGACGGGCGGCGCGATCCTCGACGATCTGGATCCCCGCGATAAAACCGCGGCCGCGGACCTCGCCGACCAGTGTATGGTCGTTGAGCG
>NZ_JAMYSA010000208.1:0-5157 GCF_040321735.1 Mesorhizobium sp. M0293 | reverse complement strand
AAGAGCTTCATTTGTGCCTTCTGCCGTGCGAAGACGTGCTCGACGAAGGCGCGGATTTTTGAGCGCCGGCCGTTGGCTCGAGACGTCGTCTCGCTCATCGGCCGAGCTTTCGGCTTCTTCTGGTGGATGTCGGAGACATAGCCGTTCCGATCGAGCCACTCCTCGTTCTTCTTCGAGCGATAGGCGGTGTCGGCCCACACGGTCGAGCCGGTGTTCCCGCGGTTGAGCACATTGCGAAGCTGTGCCCCGTCATAGGCTGACGAGATGCTTGTCGAAACGGGGCGAACAGGTTCTCCACCGCGCGGCCGTCGACGCCACGATCGTGGCGGCGCCCAAACAGCGAAATACCGATGCCGAGAAGGCCGACATAAAGGCGGGCAAGGTTCCGGATGCCTGGAAGGACGAGCCCGCGAAACTGCGGCAGAAGGATCGGGACGCGCGCTGGACGGTCAAGTTCTCGAAAGCCAAAGTGGCCGAGGACGGAAAGGCGCAGCAGCGCGATATCGCCATTCCAGCCTTCGGTTACAAAAACCATGCCGCCATCGATGCCGGCACGGCTTCATCCGCGGCTGGAACGTCACGAGTGCGCCAAGGCCGGCTATCTTGCAATGGGGGGCCAGATCGCCCTTGGTGAGATGCTCGCGGAACAGCCAGATCGTCTTTGCATCCGGGACCCGGTCGCCGAGCCCCAGCCCGAGGAACCGCATGAAGGAAAGTCGGTCCTGGATCTGGAATTCGGCCTGGTCGTCGGACAGGCTGTAAAGCGCCTGCAGCACCATGATCCTGAACATCATCACCGGGTCGTAGGGAGGGCGACCGCCCTTCGCGCCATCGGAGCGCTTCAGCGCCTTGGCCAGTGGTTTGCGGAAGACCTCCCACGGCACCACCGCGTTCAGCTTTTCCAGCGGATCGCCCGCCTCGCTCAGCCGGACATAGCGCTCCTCAATATCCCAGAACCCCGCCTGTCCCCGCATCTATAGCCTCCATGCAAATCACCAGCGCAGTGAATCAGAAAACGATCGAGTTGGGGAGGTTCTTCGAGGTGTCCAGCTGCTCTATCTGATCTTGAACCGATCAGAGAAAGAGTGGAAAATGCCGCCACGGGAGTGGACCATGGCCGGGGCCCAGTTCGCCGTCATCTTCGGCGAGCGCTTCATCCGGGCCATGGCGGCGTAATGTTCAACCGCCCGCCCGCACACGGAAATTCTGACACTCCCGATCAGCCTCGTCGACCGCCTCATGCACCGATCCGAGGTGATCTCCATCGAAGGCGATTCCTATCGCTTCAAGGAAGCGGCCGAGCGATCAAAGGCACAGCGCGAAAAACGCACCAGCCGCTCCTCCGGCGAAAAGGTGCCCTCGGCATGAAACCAGATCCTCAACCGTCCGGCCTCAGTCGTGGTATCCACTTCCTCATCAATCCCGAATGGACACCCGAACAGGCGCTCGCTGTCTTCGAGCTCCTCAGCGATCTCGCCGATAGCATCTGGTCGCACTACGGAGTCCAACTCCAGGAACTTATCCCAGGAGCAGCAACGAACACCGACCGATCACAGCGATATCGAAAAAGCCCCGTCCTCGTTCTAAAGCACACATCCTCGACACTCGGCGGCCTGCAAAGGCCGCCTTTTTGTTCCGTCCGCAAGCACCAAGCTCTTGTCGTCGTTTAGCCGCGCTTTTGAAAAGCCATCAACACTCTCCCTGTAACAGTCCATTTTGTGCGATGAACCGAATGTCCAACTACGCTTCGCACGCTTCCTGTTCAGTGGTTGTTGCGGGGTTGGCCAGCGCTCAAATGTCTCCGCCGCGAAACAGCAAGAATATTTGAAGGGCGGCTTGAGTTCGCACGCTCCGATACGTCACCGTGATTTTACGGACCAACAGTGAGCCCTCATGTGAAGGTCAACGGTATCCCGACCGTTCAACAAGCCGCCAATTTCGGTAATAATTGAGTCCCATGTCTTCTTATCAACTTGCGCCGGTATATTGTGAGCCCCTCGCCACATTCCAATGTATCGGTCTTTTGTGAATGTTTCGACTATTTTGGCGTTTATGTAGACACAGTCGTCAAATTGCGTTGACTCCCAAACGCGGCGGGCCGGCCCTGCCAACAGTTCTTCATAGTTGAGATAAACTCTTCCAATGCCAGGAGCCAAGCGCCTTACAAGCGCTTCAATCTCCTGGAGAACCGGATCTTCGTCGACTGCTCGCAGATTCCAAATGACGCTTAGCCGTCCTCCCGACTTCAAAAGCCTATCGAATTCATGGAGAGCACGCAACGAGTCCGCCCAATGAAAAGCGTTGCCCATACAAATCCAATCGATTGAGCAACTCGAGAGGTTCGTCGCTTCGGCATGCCCACTAACCCAGGTAACATTCCGGAGTTCACTGAGACGAAGTTGCCCCTCTTGCATCATTGCTCTATTCGGTTCGACTGCCCAAACTTGGGCGGCATGTTGGGAAAGAAGCCGGGTCAAGTTGCCGGTTCCAGCGCCGATATCAGCGATGCAAAGGGATCGGGCTGAAGGCAATAAACCTCGCAATGCGTCGATTGCAGACGCAGGATACCCAGGTTCATGAACATAATGCGGTGCCGATCTTGAGAAATCGCCCCACGTCGCAGCCATTTTCTGCGTCACCGTTTTTACTCCGTTGTATTGTTAGGGGCTGATCATCTATATATTTTTCAATCTTACATATAGGGGAAAATGGTCCGAGTACATACAGTCGGAGATGACCTCACACGATTCCACAAGGTGCGAAATAGTGTTACTTAGAAAACAATAGTCTACTCGATAGCCGAGATTTCCCACCCCATTCGGATGAAAAGTCGCATCGTTACCGCCCTTGTCTGCGCCATCTTCTGCGTTTCCGGCGGTGACCCAGGCATCAATCAAGCCGGTGTCTTTGTCAATAACTCGCCCCAGACGGGGGTGATGGCATCCGACGAGTAACTCATACGGCGGGTCGCCCGGCCTAAAATTAAAGTCGCCGAGTAAGATCGCCTCGTCGGGCACGAGCGGATGCGCTTCGTTAAACCAACTTTCGTCACCGTGTTTCCCGCTGACCGGCGGGCCCTCCACTCTGGAATGTCTGACAATGTTGAGCAGCTGGGTAATGTGAGACTCTGCGACAATAGGAAGGGGATATGTTAGATGTACGACGTAAATGCGGATAGGTCCGTTGGGGAGTTCGACCACCGCTTCAATGAGACCCCGATGGAGATTCAAGTGAAGAGCGGATTGGTGACCCAGCAGCGAGTGTTGACGCGCCCAAAGGATGGGGTACCGTGACAAAAGTAAGTTGCCGAACTGTCGGCGGCCGCATGAAGGCGGCAAGGCGGATGACTGATGAACCGCCTTACACTCATCGATCGTCGGCCCCCAAATATGGTAATGGGTCGGCATAGCAGAGAGTATCTCCGCAACTTGGTCAGCGTGGCCCGATCGCTCCCAATGCCGCTCAACCTCCTGTAGGGCGATCAAATCGAATGGTCGGATCAAGTCGACTATTCGACTGAGGTCATGAACGTGATCTTGCCCGCGTCCATGCTGTATATTGTAGGTAAGCAAGTCCATCCATCAGCTCCGATCAACGAGAGCAATGCCGAGGATAGGGTTTTGTATATCGTCTCGAGTTGAGTTAAGGACGAACAGCAATATCAGCAACAACATAGCCCCTCTCGTGGAATATCCCGGCATCGCTAAATTCGCGAAGAAATCTGTCTAACCCTGAAATGAACTGATCTTTTCGATCGCCGAGTACACCGGGACAAGCTCGAGACGTCGAAAGCACGTAGCCGGTAAGCGCCTCTATATTCCACACCCACTCGTAATCGAATTTGAGAGTTTCAACCCGCGAAAACGCCGAAGCGCGTAGGGTCTCAATGTGAGGATAGGGAAGTGGCTGTCGTGTGCCCTGTTTCCCAGCCGCCATCTTACCGCCGTTCCATGCGTCGACGAAATCCCAGAGAGGTTGAAACCAGTCCCCTGGCTCGGAAGCCGTCCTCTCCTTGTCAACAATGGCTATAAAACCGTGCTGCGAAACTTGGTCGTTCAAGGAGGATAGAGTGCCTTCGCGATCCATGTAGTGAAAGCTCTGCCCCATCGTCACGGCATCAAAGACACCGTAGTCGGCACGCAAATCCGCCAAACGGCCGCGAACGAACTGAATGTTCTGCACCCCGTCTTTGGACGCGGAACTCTCCGCCTCCTTTAGCATTTCAGGGTCCGGGTCGACGCACACAACCTCCGTGGCGAAGGCAGCAATCGGCCTTCCGAGAAGCCCTGTACCGCATCCGAGGTCCAGAACGCGCCGATTCTCCAATGACTGCAATCGTCCGTTCAGAGCAGCTAAAAGCTCGGCCGGATAATCGGGCCGGAAACGGCGATAGTAGGGCGTGGCCCCTTCAAACAAATCATCATTGTACATTCTCATTCTCCAGCGGTCGGGCGCCATATCATTCGCGCGTCCTCAAAATCGCTCGAATCTGCTTATTGCACTTATTGCAAGTGTGCCGACGTTCCCGAGAATATCGCAAAGACCTCATGCTGTCGCGCGATATGGCAGTATGTATTCGCCCGGCGCCTGGCAAGACCTTCATGAAGAAAAGAGTTATCTTGTATCGGTGTATGGACCCCGCAGGTGACGCCTTTTTTCCGATAATATACGCACACGACGCAGACCTGACATGCTGCTTTCCTCTCTTCGTTCAATCGATCGTGGTTATCAACCACGACATGAGACTCCGTCGGCAGCTACTGCCGCTTTTCCAGAATTAAGCATCAAAAGTCGTGCCATCTGTGCAGGAAATGCCCTTAAAAAAGGTGTTCTCGATAGTATTCAATGGCTTGAAGGATGGCGGGAGCAGGAGCCAAGCTGAACAACCCGTGTCGCTTACTCGACAAACCCGGCAGTAGTGTCGGTTGCCCACCATCTGGCGAACAGAATTCCCCTCCGCGAGAAGCGAATTCACGTGTCATTCAACTGGACACCTCGAAGAACCTCCCCATTTCGGCGCATTTCTGGATCGTGTCCCGTAGCGTGGTGTAGCTGGCGGCATTGGTCGCCGTGCTCTCCGGCATGGGGCCGGGCTGATCAGCGTGCCACGGCTGGCAGGCTGATCAGAGGATCATCGCTCATTTGGCTGATGGTTTC
>NZ_JAMYSA010000207.1:0-5202 GCF_040321735.1 Mesorhizobium sp. M0293 | reverse complement strand
AATTGCCGTGAAAAAATATGATCTGGTCGTCATCGGCGCCGGTCCTGCCGGATTGGCCGGCGCGTTACAGGCGCACGAACTAGGCCTATCTGGCAGCGGGTTGAAGCTGGAGCTATAATGCTTGCCACGGGCGCACTTGAGCGACCTTTTCCGGTTCCCGGGTGGACCTTGCCAGGCGTCATGTAGACCGATGGTGGGCTCGGCCGCAACTTCCTCCTAGGCCATACTGGCGATGCTGCCAAAGCGCTTCTCGTGGGTGCCGCGCATGATCTGCGCCTCATCGTCAGGGCTGCTCACTTTTTGGCGTGCTTGGATCTTTGCCATCATCCCACCGCTCACCGCAAAAACCGATATTTCGCTGCGTTTCAATAGCCATAATACTTCAATAGCTTAGCCGTTCTAAGGGCGGACTACTTCAGATTGAAGGGCAATTGGCGCACCGGCTTTCCGGTGAGCCGTGCGATGGCATTAGCAAATGCCGGTGCCAAGGGTGGCAGACCGGGCTCACCTACGCCGGCGGGCGGTTCGGCGCTTGGCACGATGCGGATGTCGAATTCCGGCACATCCGTCAAGCGCGCCACGGTATACTCGCTAAAGTTGGTCTGCTCGACGACTCCGCCTTGAGCGTTATTGCAGATCCCGCCAGGCACATTGACAGGCCCATCACTGCCGCGCCCTGTACCTGGGCTTCAACGGTTCCAGGATTCACCACGAGATTGCAGTGCACGCCGGCGGTGACCCGGTGCAGCACCGGCTGTCCGTCAATGACGGAGGCTTCGACCACATAGGCCACCACTGAACTGAAAGACTCGTGCACGGCCACACCCCAGGCTTGACCCACAGAAATCTGCGTCTTGCCGTAGCCGCTCTAGTCCACGGCCAGTGGCAATGCGTCACGGTGGCGGGTGTGCTGATCACCGAAGAGCCGCATGCGATAGGCCACAGGGTCTTGGTCGCTCGTGCGCGCGATCTCGTCGAGCAAGGTCTCCATGACGAAAGCGGTGTGAGTGGAGCCCACGCTACGCCACCAAAGCACCGGCACGTTAATCTTGGGGTGATGCACCATCAGGCGCATCGGGAGCGGATAGGGGTTCCGCATGCCCTCGGTCGCGGTGGGATGCCGTTCTTCACCTCGAGCCGCTCGAACACTGATCCCGCAAGTACGGACTGGCCGACGAGGCTATGATCCCAGGCCAGCACATTGCCTTCTTCGTCAAAGCCGATGCGAGCGCGGTGCAGGTTCATGGGACGGTAATAGCCGCCCCTCATATCGTCCTCTCAGCTCCAGATCATGCGCACCGGCGCGTTCAGCCCTGCGGCGCGAACGGCCTTGGCGATTTCACAGGCCTCGACCACGGTATCGCTCGTGCTTGAGAGGCGTCTGCCAAAACCTCCGCTCGCCATCTGCACGTGCAGCACGACTAGCTCAGGTTTCAGACCCAACACGTCGCCGCGGCTCCGGCATCCAATCCTGCGCTCTGGCTGCCAACCCACAATTCGGCCCCTCTCTCGGCGAGCGCAACAGTGCAGTTCAGCGGTTCCATCGCGGCGTGGGCGAGATACGGGAACACGAACTCAGCTTCTAGATGTAGGGGGGCCGTTTCCAATGACGCGATGTCGCAATCGAACTGGCACGGGCCGGAGCGAGTGGCCATCTCGCGGTACAACGCGACTTGCTGGTCGCTGTCGATCTTTTCGACAATCGATGTATCCCACTCCACCTTAGGGGCATTGCGGCCTTGAGAGGCCTGCCAATATCCGTCGGCGATTACGGCCACGCCCTCTGCGCCACGATCCAGCGGCACGCGCAGGACGGTCTTCACACCCTTGACGTTGCGTGCGGCGGTGTCGTCCAAAGAGGCTATGCGGGCGCCGAAGACCGGTGGACGGGCGACCACTGCGGTCATTTGTCCGGGCCACCGCAAGTCGATCCCGAAGTCCTGTTGTCCGGTAGTATTGGCGCGTGCATCGAGCCTCCCTGTGGGGGCGGCCAATGATGTGGAAGTTCTTCGGATCCTTCAGTCTCACTAGCGAGGGCACGGGCTGTTCCATCGCGGCATCGGCAAGGTCGCCATGACCAAGCTGATGGCCATCGAGGCCCAGGACCATGCCCCTTTCAGTGTGCAATGTGGACACGTTCACGTTCCAGCGCGCGGCTGCGGCACCGAGCAACATGGCCCGCGCGCGGGCGCCAAGCTCGCGATACTGCATGAAGCTGTTCTTGATCGTACTGGATCCGCTCGTGATGTGAATGCCAAAGACTGGGTCAGCATAGGCGGCGTCGTCAGTGCCTAGCCGCCCGCGCACGAGGGTCCAGTCGGCGTCCAGTTCTTCGGCCAGGATCATTGGCAACGCAGTGTGTACACCTTGGCCAAATTCCAGCCGATTGACTGTAACGGTGACCTCGCCATTGGGCGCGATCTGCACAAAGGCAGCCGGCTTGTCCGGTGGTTCGAGGTAGCGGGCCGTCTCAGCCGCATCGGTGGACTGCGCGGGCGCGAGTTGCGGAAAAACGCCGATTGTCAGCCCGAGGGCCCCAGTCAACTTTAGAAAGCTTCGGCGCGGCAACCCTCTAGCAACTTTTGATTGGCGCCTCTCCAGCGTGTGTTGCAGCGCACGTGGCAGGTCCCTGCAATCTAAGGTGTTGGATAACATGCGGCGCCTCCTTCAACGAGTGTACTGGCGGTTCGGCTATTGCGGCGCGGATACGAGCATAGGTTCCACAACGACAGATGTTCCCGGCCATGGCGGAGTCGATCTCTTCGGAAGTCGGCAGCGCGCCAAGGGGCAGCGAGGCGAGTAAGGCCGTCGCGCTCATGATCTGGCCGCTCTGACAATAACCGCACTGCGCCACGTCGTGCTTCATCCATGCGGCGTGGACGGCCGCGCCGACGCGGTGAGTGCCCATCATCGGTCGTTTTTTCGATCGTTGTAATCTTGCGGCTTTCAACGGCGGAGATCGGTGTGCTGCATGAGCGGATGGCCTCGCCATCCAGATGCACCGTACAAGCGCCACAGAGGGCTGCGCCGCAGCCGAACTTAGTACCGCTCATTCGCAGCGTGTCACGCAGGACCCAAAGGATTGGGGTTTCGGGGTCAGCCTCAACCTCGCGCTCTTGACCGTTGATATCCAGTGAGATCATGGCTGTGCTCCCTGGGCTGCTCCAGCTGAATATGCTCCGAAGGGCTGCCGCGAGCTTCTGAGGACAGAGCGGTGCCCGCGACGAGTTCCCCCTCGCAGCCACAGCCAGAACCTCTGAACTCGCCAAGCTTATCTCGATGCCAGAAGGTAGACCGGCATGATGGTCAACAGGCGCTTATTCACAGCGACGATAAAATTCGCGCTCTGCGGGGCTCGCCGCACGTCTCTGTCATGTTCTCAACTGCACCGATGTTCGTCGACTATCAGTTCTTGTCTGGCCTGCGCCGCGTGAAAGAGGTCGCAGCCGCAGATTGTTCCTATTCGTCAACGGTCGGAAATGGTGTGATCGACCAATCGATCAAGTCGACGGCACGCTGAAGTATCGCCTCAGTTTGGGCAAGGCTGGATGAAGCGGCGATGACATGTCCGATGCAGTCTCGCCAGTCGCCTTTCCTGACGATCGGCGTCTTGAGTGCAACATAGAATTTGGCCTCGGCGACACCTGGTACATCAGCCGCCCGACTGTCACCACTGATCCAATCGAGGGTGCCATCGTGATCTGCAACTAGATGCCGCGCGCCTGCGATGTAAGAATGCCTTTTGCGCAAATCCAGTTCGTCGCCGATGGCAAGCTTAATGTGCTCTTTGATGAGATCGACACCGTAAGCCAGCTGAACCATTTGAGGACCGGGCGCGCCACCAAGACGCGGGTTCACCTCAATGACGACTGGGCCAAGCTTCGTCCACCGGAATTCAATGCAGGTTGGCCCCCAGCCAAGGCCGAGGGCTCGCAAACAGCTCAGCGACACATCGGCGATATGCTCATGCTCGTCATCTGTCAACGGGGCCGGAATGATGGACCCACGATAGACGAAATGCGGTGCGGGACCGAAGTCACCAGTGCCAATTCCAATGGTCTGATCTCCCATCATGTCGGCCCAATAAAGGGGGCCTTGTGCGAATTCTTCGACCAGTATCCTCGGCGAGCACAGCCATTTGCGCTGTGTTGGCGAAGGTAGCCGTATGTGCTTCCCGCTCAACAGATAGGCCGTGTGTTCGGCTATCTCATCGGCGTTGCGGCACAATCGGACACCGCTGCTGCCGCCGCCCACGGTTGGCTTGAGAACCACCGGCAGGCCGATCTCAGCGGCAGAGCTTTCAACCTCCGTCGCATTCACTGCCACGCGATAAGCAGGCATTGGAACGCCGGCCCCCGCGAGAAGTTCACGTTGAGTGAATTTATCGCAGCATCGTTCAGTGGATACGGGGTTCGGTCCCGGCAGATTGAAATGCCGGCAGAGCTTGCCGACTGTCGCATAGACCTCCTCTTCTTGGCTCGTGATGCCAGCAATGCCATAGGTCTCACGTAGTTGGGAACATTCGCGGACCAGCGCATCGAGATCATCTGTATCGACACGGATTGTCTCAGTCCTTTCCGCCGCAAAATAGTCGTACTGAGTGGACGCTGGATCGGCCGACAGGATAATCGGACGAAGGCCAAGACGCTGGGCCGCTTGGACGTATAGCAGACCACAGCCCCATGGACCGCCTTCAACCAAGACGAGTGCTCTTCTTGCCATTGGCGTTTGACCTCCGTTGCGTGCTGTCCGGCGGTCTGAGCGCAAACAGGCGTCGTCTTTTTTTCGCGCCTGAACTCAGACTTGCGATGAAGGTACCATTGTCAGCGATTTGCAGTCGCAAAGGTTCTGTAAATTAATTTGAAGGATCTGTTGCAACGTTGCGAGGTCGTGGTCGAGTAGCTCAGCCATTCGGCTTTCGCCCTCACAGATCCGGGCGGGCGGATTTCCCGCACCAAATGTGTTCGAGCACATTTGATGCGTAATGTGGCTTCGGTAGAGATGTGGCGTCGGCCGCCGCGGGCCAGAGGTGGCAGGCCGATGAGAATCCCGAGCGCCACATAACAAACTGGATTTAGGTGATCGGATTTCCCACCTCACTGGAGATCCGAGGCATGTTCGAGGACTTATTCGCCTACCCGAAGGTCGTAGCGCGTCACCATGACGGGCCCGAGGCCTCGAAGCGGCTGCGCTATCTCAAGC
>NZ_JAMYSA010000206.1:0-5251 GCF_040321735.1 Mesorhizobium sp. M0293 | reverse complement strand
CGCTGCTGGCCGGGATCTGGCAAGAGCTGCTCGGCCTCGAGCGCATCGGGCGCCACGACCACTTCTTCGAGCTCGGCGGCCACTCCCTGTTGGCCGTGCAGCTGCTAAGTCGAGCTTCAAACCTCGGGCTGAAGTTTAGCGCCAGCGATCTCTTCCGGACACCCATTCTGAAGGAGCTTGCATCGAAGCTCAATTGGGAACCACAACCAAGTAATCCGGGAGTGATTTCCATTCGTCCGGCGGGATCGCAGTTGCCGCTCTTCTTTTTTCCGACAGGGTTGGGAGACTGTTCCTATGCCGTCAAATTGGCGAGCGAAATGGACATAGACTGTCCTGTCTATGCGCTGCCATGGCCGGATTTCGATGAACTTTATCCACCAACTCTCGAAGAAATAGCCGCGCAGGCAATCGAAGTGATGAAAGAGATCCAGCCGTTGGGGGCTTATCGCCTCGCGGGATACTCATCAGGCGGGATCTTGGCTTACGCAATTGCGCAGCACCTGTTGAGGCTACGCGAAGCTGTTTCATTCATGGCGTTCATCGATGTTACGCTACCTGCAAATGGCTCGAGCATATCGCCCATCCAGGTGGTCAACGAACTGGTTCTGGAACGCCTCGAATCGTTGGAAGATGAGTGCTTCGCGGAGCTTGAACGCTTCGCTGAACAAAGCTCGATTGCTCAGCTGCTTGAAAAGGCGCAGCAAATTGGAGCGATCCCTTCAAAAGGCGATCTCCGAGACGAAGTGATAATGTATGAAAAAATCGCTCGGTTCCACGGGGCGCTGCAGCGGTACCAACCTCCTTCCCTGCCAGTTGGAATACATCAGTTTTATGCCACTGAAATTCGCCCCCTTCGTGGCGCACGCGCCAAGAGTTCAATAGATCCAAACGCAACTTCGCCCATGCGGGGGTGGGACCGGATCTTAAGTGCGGCGCCTATTTATACCGTGCCGATTCCTGGCGACCACCTGACCATGGTGACCATTCCAGAAAACCGTCGGGTTTTGGCTCGAGCCATTTCGATGGCTTTAATCAGTTCACGTAGAACACCGGGGGGTTCCGTCGCAAACTCCAGCTGAGGTCGCCAAGGCAGGTTGAGCGTCAGGCGGCCCTCATGCTGCGTATTCCAATGAAACCGGACAGTGATGGAGTGCACCCCCAGACTGAGACAAGGAAAATCGCGGACACCTCCCGTGTTAAGCTATGCAGCCTTTTCCATCTGTCGCCCGCGTGAATGCTTCTGTTCGTATTCCTCCGGACTGAGGTAGTCGAGCGCCGAATGTAGGCGCTGCGTGTTGTAAACGGTCTCTATGAAAGCACCGATGTGCTTGCGGGCATCATCTGCATCCTTACAGGCCAGACCTTGCACCTCTTCCTGTTTCAGGGTTTTCATGAAGCTCTCCGCCTTCGCATTGTCGTAAGGATTGCCGACACGGCTCATGCTTACCTGGATGCCGCAGCGATGCAGAAGTTCGGAGTAGGCCCCGCACGCGTATTGGGCGGATTCAAGCGGTCGTCGCAACAGCGATTGTGTTCACTCATGGCAGCAACTCGTCAAGCGCCTCTGCCGGCGTTTTCCAACCCAGGGTCTTTCTCGGCCGGGCATTAAGGGCCGCTGCCACGGCGGCGATCTCGTCGGCGCTGTGGATGCTCAGGTCGGTGCCTTTCGGGAAGTACTGACGCAGCAGCCCATTGGTGTTCTCGTTGGTGCCGCGCTGCCATGGGCTTTGCGGATCGCAGAAGAAGACCTGGACGCCCGCATCGATCGTGAGACGATCGTGCTGGGCCATTTCGGCTCCCTGATCCCAGGTCAGCGAACGGCGTAGTTCTTCGGGCAAGGTGATGATGGTGCGCGTAATTGCGTCGCGGACAGCTTCAGCTCCATGTCCAGCGAGCGCAGGCCCGTTCTTCGCGCGCGGAGCTTCGCCATGCCCCGCGAGCCGGGGAAGATGCAGCAGCATCGTGAAGCGTGTCGTACGTTCAACCAGCGTGCCGATCGCCGAGCTGCCAAGACCGAGGATGAGGTCTCCCTCCCAGTGACCCGGGACCGCGCGATCGGCCGCTTCGGCGGGGCGTTGACTGATCATGATCTCCGGCGAGACAAAGCTCTTACCTCGCCTGCGTACGCGCGCCCTGGGGACCCGCAGCACACGCCCCGTTCGCAAGCAGGCCGTCAGCTCGCGGCGCAGCACTCCGCGGCCCTGAACGAAGAGGGCCTGATAGAGGGCTTCGTGGCTGATGCGCATCGTCTTGTCGTCCGGGAAGTCGATCGGCAAGCGGCGGGCAATCTGCTCAGGGCTCCAGGCCCTGGCCCATCGCCGATCCTTTCGCGGGCCATGCCGGCGGCCCTTCCACGGAACGGTGGGACCATGAACGGGAGCGCCGCTCGGGGCCACGACAATGCCAGCAAGTCTCTCCTCCACATAAGTGCGCAAGGTTGCGTTGAACGCAAGCTTGGTCGGCTTGGGCCGACGGGCCGATCGATCCGCATGCCACTGGGCAGTCGTCGCCCGATACTCCAACCCGCCGCTGCGGGTGGCCGCGTTGCGCCACAGTTCACGGGAGATTGTCGAGGCGGACCGACCGAGCCGGCGCCCAATCTCCTGCATGGAATGGCCCTGTACCCTGAGAAGTGCGATGTCTTCGCGCTCCACCAAGGACAGGTACCGCCCGGAGAGCGGCTTCGCCGAGGATCTGAACATCGCTGGTGGCATACCGCCCGCCTTTCGGAACCATCTGGTTCCTACAGGCTGCGACACTCCGGCTTCGAGCGCAGCATCTTCGCTGCTCAGCCCCGCGGCGATCGCCCGCCAGAATCTAATCTGTTCATCGCGCCCCGCCAAAGGTGGCCGTCCTGGTGAAGGTAATGGCGCTCGTCCAGACCGTGCCGATCGCCGCTTTCGAATGCTCATCGCAACCTCCAACTTCCGAGTGTTGCGACGACCGCTTGAATCCGCCTTGAACCCCGCGGTCGGAATGATGGATGAGGCTCCCGGGTATGGGCTGGCGATCAGCGATCGCCATCTCGAGAGCCTCGATGGCAAGGCTTGCTCTAAGATGCGTATCCAACGCCCATCCGACGACCTTGCGGCTAAACGCGTCAAGGACAACGGCAAGGAAGGCAAACTCCTCGGCCAGATGCAGGAAGGTGATATCGGCAACCCATAGCTGGTTTACGCCGGTTTCGCCCGCCTCCATGCGCCGGAGAAGCTCCAGCTTTTGGTCATCATCAATAACTCTTTGCCGTCCGGCCATGCCCCAGTTTCCTCTCTTGCAGGGAAACTGTCCGCGATTTTCCTTGTCTCAGTCTGGGGGTGCACTCCAGTGATTCCGAAACGAAACCGGACGCTTATTCCGATTAAATACCGGACGCGATTCCGAGGCGAAGCCGGACGGCTTAGAGCGCCTCAGGGTCATTTTTGATATTTGTCGACGAAGTCGTTTCCGGTCAAGCGGCAGTTGCGTCTGCGACTGGCAGGACCCTGTGTTTGCGCATGCTTTCGCCGGAGAGTTCGATGCGATAGGCGTTGTGAACAAGGCGATCGAGAACGGCATCGGCCAGGGTTGGGTTCGCGAATGCTTCATGATGCACCTTTCCTTGATCGCCTGGTCCGTTGCAGTCGGCGTTGAGGCAGCGAGGATGGCGAACTGCTCGGCGATCGACGGACTGGGATTGTAGGCATACTTGCCTGTCGCTTGCGCATCATGTGGATCATCTCGATGCCGGACAAGGATGATGGGGGCGCTCGCATGAGACTTGAAGCCGAGCATGCAGCGGATGCGGCGCTTGATGCGCCGGTGATCCTGTTCGATCCGGTTGTTGAGATACTGGCTCTTTCAGATCCGGATCGGCTTGAGCTGCCGCCGCGAGCGATCCCGCAGCCGGCTTTCCGCGTCACAGGAACGGATCGCCTCGCGATTGGTTTGGCTGCGGTCGATGACGATGCGCTCGGGGCGGCCATGACGCTGAAACGCCTTGCGCAGAAAGCGTTTGGCAGCCACCAGGTCACGATGTTCGCTGAAGAAGAACTCTACTGTGTCGCCGACGCTATCGATTGCACGGTAGAGATACATCCATTGCCCGCGAACCTTGATGTACGTCTCGTCCATATGCCACTTGCCGGTGACGGTCCGCTGCGCCGGTTGAAGCGCTCCAGCAGTTGCGGCGAGAAGCGGACGACCCAGCGATGCACTGTGGAATGATCGACGCTCAGGCCGCGTTCGGCCATCATCTCTTCCAGATTGCGCAGGCTGAGATTGTAGGCCAGGTACCAGCGCACGCACAGCAGGATCACCGACTGGTCGAAATGACGGCCCTTGAACATGACAAGCTCCTCGGAAACTGAAGAGCCTCCATGCCCTCGATTTCATTACCGAAGAGTTTGCAACAGATCCCGAAGCCCTGGTCGCCGTGAAGTCGCCGTCCGAGTTTCTCGAACTGCAGACCGTATTCCTGCGCAAACAGATCGAGAAGTCCGCCCAACAGTCCAAGGCCCTCCAGGCATTGATGTTGAGAGCTAGCGAGGACATGTCCAAGCCAATCAAGGATGCCTTTGAGAAGACCTCGAAGGTACGCAAAGCGGTCTGATTCCTTAAGGCAACCCGAGACCCAAAGTCAGTACCTTGTCCACGGGGGCACCTGGCGCTGGTCTTCTTCCATTTGGTCGGACGGCTTTGTCTGCCCGACCGCATCGCAGTGATGTCGTCCTCACGGTTTTCCGCGCGTCTTGGCCTCTAGGTCCGGTGCATCAGTCGCGATTCTCCCCGCTGTAGCGGACAAGCCGCGCGATTTGTTCACGCAATGAGGTGGTGCACGGCAAGTCGGGGAAGGTCGCCGTCTCGACAATCGCGCTACGATCTGGGGCGACGGCACCGCGCTCGCGGAGCACCCACACTCGTGCAGGTCATCGAAGAGCGGCTTGATCACTTCCTGCCGTATCGCCGAATTGCCCCCTTGGCTGCTCCATTGTCGAATATCTGACAAATTGCGTCGAAGCAAACAGATAGAACCGAGCCGCACGTCCAAGATGCTGATAATACGACACTTTTTTGAGTTGGCATTGCTCTTGCTTAAGTGACGTTAATTCCAGGAATTCCTGGCCCGCCTGATCGGCAAAGGTGGTCTGTGGCAAGCGGTCGTACGCTGCGACGATGGAGTTAAGAAAACTGGTTCCGTCGCAAACTCCAGCTGAGGTCGCAAGGGGAGGTTGAGCGTCACGCGGCGCTCATGCGGCGAGCATTTCGAACTGCT
>NZ_JAMYSA010000205.1:0-5340 GCF_040321735.1 Mesorhizobium sp. M0293 | reverse complement strand
CCCCGCCGCCCGACCCCCCGCTAAACGAACAACCCACACACCAGCCAAATCATTCTACTCTACCCGCGCCCGCCGTGCGGGGCGGCCCCCCCCCGTACTCGTTTGCCTGTTCCACCGTCGAGCGCGGAATTGTGTCGAAAGCTTTCATGCACTCGCTGGTGCTGTGCTTCTCGATCGGACTTACGATCACTCTCGTCACGTTGGGGCCGCCGCTGCCCTGAGCGTCCTGCACGCGAACAGACGTTGGTCCTGATTCTCGACCGTCGCGCGCTGGGCTCCCTATTTCTCCAGCATTCTCATCATCGCCGCGGGCCTCTATGTCGGATACCATGGCTGGACAGGACTATAGCCGCGGCGGGGGCCTGATGCGCTCACGCTTCAAGCCAAGACCGCAATCCGAGATAGCGAGCCAATCATGAAATCCGAGACAGCAGCCACCGAAAGCGTTGAGCCGGCGCCTAAGGCTGTTCCATCGGGTTGGCGAGTGTTGATGACACGCGAACGTTGGACCGAAGTCGCTCGCATTATATTTACCGGACTGATGGCCTTTCTGTACTGGCAACAGCTGATTCCCATTCAAGCCTTGTGGGTGGCCGTTGCCATCGGCTTGTATCCGCTCGTCAAGACCGGCGTCGTTGACCTCGCAAAAGAGCACAAGATCGGTACCGAAATATTCGTCACCATCGCCACGGTGGTGGCTCTGATCGGAGGCGAGACCGTCGCCGGCGCGGTCCTCATGGTGATCATTCTGATCGCGGAGTTCATCGCCGATCTGAATATGGATCGTGCGCGAGCCTCAATCAAAGACTTGATCGGCTCGGTGCCCCAAGTGGCGCTTGTGCGGGACGCAGGTGGCGAACGCAAGGTCCCGATCGAGAATCTGCGCGCAGGCAACGTTGTCTTGGTGCGGGCCGGCGAGAAGATCCCGGTCGATGGCACCGTCGTCGGTGGAGCGGCTTCGGTCAACGAAGCATCGATCACAGGAGAAAGCATTCCGAAGGACAAGAGCGATGGCGCCGATGTCTTTGCCGGAACCATCGTCGAATCCGGAGCCCTCGACATCGAGACCGAGAAGGTTGGTGCCGACACCACCTTTGCCCGCATTATCAGTCTGGTCGAGAATGCCGAAGCAGAACAGGCACCCGTCCAGAAACTGGCGGATAAGGTCGCGTCATGGCTGATCCCGGTCGTGCTGATCTTCCTCGTCGCGGTTTATCTTTATACACGCGACATTCGGATGATCGTCACTCTGCTGATTTTCACATCGCCTGCCGAACTCGGATTGGCGACCCCTCTGGTGATTATCGCAGCCATTGCGCGAGCCGCACGCAGTGGAATTCTGGTCAAGGGCGGCGTCTATCTGGAGTCTTTGGCCAAGGTCGACGTCCTGGTGTTCGACAAGACAGGCACCCTGACGGCAAACAAGCCCGAGGTTGTCGGCGTGGAGATGCAGGACGGCACGCTTTCGGAAGCTGATCTGATCGGCCTTGCCGCCGCCGCCGATCGGCGCTCGGCTCACCCCTTGGCGAAGGCGGTCGTCAATTATGCCGCCCGGATGAAAATCGATGTTCCGGAACCGGAGCAGTACGAGCAGTTGCAGGCGCGCGGTGTGAAGGCGACGGTCTCCGGACGCACCGTGCTGGTCGGGAATGCATCGTTGCTGCGCGAGGCCGGCGTGCCGCTTTCTGATGCGATCGAAAAGGGCGGACAGACGCCGGTTCACGTCGCGGTCGATGGGAAATTCGCGGGCGTGATTTTTATTGCCGACACATTGCGACCAGGTGCGCGCGAAGCGCTGGCAAAGCTCCGTGCAACCGGGATCAAGCGCATGGTGATGGTGACGGGTGACAATGAGGCCACAGCGCGGACCATCGCCAAGGAGCTCGGCGTGGATGAAGTGCGTGCCAATCTGATGCCGCAGGACAAGGTCGCCGCCATCGCCGAACTGCAAAAGCAGGGCCATCGCGTGGCGATGGTCGGCGACGGGATCAACGACGCGCCGGCGCTGGCACGCGCCGATGTCGGCATTGCGATGGGCGGCGGCGGCACGCAGGCAGCGCTGGAAGCCGCCGACATCGCATTGATGAAGGATGATCTGGCAAGAATTGTCAGCGCCCGCGCGATTGCGCGACGCGCTTACCGGACAATTCAGGAAAATATCTTCGTCGGTGTCGGTGTTGTGCACGTTTTAGGCATTACCGCAGCGCTGATGGGCTGGATCGGCCCTATCCAGGCAGCGATTTTGCACTTGGGGCCAGATGTCCTGGTGTTCCTGAATTCGGCAAAACTGCTGCGCGTTCGAATCCAAGATGTTTAGCGCATCTCTTTGGAGCCTAAGGCGCTTGCAGTTCTTTGGACGACAAATGCGTCCAATTCGCATGGCCCACGAAACCCGGCAACCGCAACCAGAGCACGCTTACTGCTGGGGCGCTGGTGGCGGTGTGCCGCCAAACCACCCAGCCGCATACCCGATCACAAGCAATATCACGATCACGGCTGCCACACCGTACCAGCCGCCTGTCCATGCAATTCATCGTTACACTAAATATCGCGCTGCGCTTGGCAAGCCAGCGATTTCTTCATCCTTTGGTCGTCGGTTTCGTGACGAGCGACCCATCTGATCCCCTGATGACGGAGTAGGCCAAGTAGGGATTCCTAAGAAGCGCGTAGGCCTGTCTGCGGTGCCAAAGCAGCCTCGAGTGCAAATGCCTGTCGGCTGCGCTCGTGTTTCTAGAACTGATAATCAGGATCTGGCCTGCAGCTGCGTGCTCTCAAAGCCGCCGGCTGCAAGCGGCTCGCGGAGGAGCGAGCATCTGGAGGGGACCGACCCGAGTTCCAACGGCTTCTTGGCGAGCTAGACGAAGGCGACATCGTGGTTGTCTGGAAACTCGACCGACTGACGCGTTCACTCAAGGACATGCTCCTTATCCTCGAGAAGATCGAAGGCCGCCGGCGCCAGGCCACTCTGTGCGCAGGCGGATAGAGGTGAGTGTCGATCGCAAATTGCAGAAACGTTGCCAGCGGATAATTGCGCGGTCCGCGCGTCATGCGTACGGATCCATAAGCGCCAGCGTGCTTACATCCAGAAGCACACCAAACCCGACGATCTGCTCCAGCGCAACGTTGCGAGACAACGTGCGCAAGCTTTTGGCCGGTTCGGACTTTATGCGGCTGACCAGGGCATATCGATTGTAGACCGCCAAACCGACCATCGCGACGAATAGGCTGATCTTGAACAGGAGAACTCGACCGTAGCTGTTGCGCGGATCGGGGAACGAGCCAAGCACTAGCCAAGTGTTCATGGCGCCCGTCAAAAAAATGAGCGCAACCGCCACCATACCAAAGCGGGAGAAGCGCCACAGGACAGTTTCCACGCCTGCGACTTCGGATGGATGCCGCTCTGCTGCCGCGGTAAGCAGGCCGAGGGGCAGGAGGCCACCTATCCACGCCCCAGCGCTTGCAACATGGAGAGCTTGATTCAGTGAGCCTAGAAGGCCCAACGCCGCTGCGTGGCCCTGCCAACCCTCGCAGGTCAGTAGCAAGAAAGCCGGCCCGACGATCAATTCGGGCCGCCCCGAGAAACTGATCACCAGGAGCAGGAGAACGAGCGAAAGGCGAACAAACCAAACAGTTCCGAAGTCGCTTTCCATGAGAACGCCGCGCAAGGTGTCAACCATACTCTCGCGTCCGGAGAGCCCGGCCGTAAAACACAGCAGCCAAATTGCCGCGAAGATTGCGGCCGCAAGTGCGAGGGCAGAATTGAGGTTACGGGGTAGAGGCGCAAGCGCGGCAGCCGCGGTTCTGTCTAGCGCATAGAAAGGGAAGAGTGCCGACCCGAATAGAATCATCACTGAGAGGAAGTAGACCCACCGGGCGAAGGCCAGAGTGCCATCAACGTCCATTTCTACGGTCTGACTTCAAATTTGAAATTGCCCTTCACCTTGTGCCCGTCTGCTGACAGCACGTGCCAATCAACTTGATAAACACCCGGCGCAAGGGACCTTGATACAGCTGCCACCATGTCCTTATCCTGCACCGCGATCTCCGTGGTGATCTTCGCACCATCCGGCCCCGACAGATCGATGCCCGAGAATCGAGCCTCAATGGGTTCGCTAAAGCGCAGTCGAATCTCAGTGGGCGGAGCGGCAATGGTGCTATTGATCTCTGGAGTAGCCTGGACCAATCGAGCATGCGCAAGCGCCTGGCCGGATAATGGCACGCTCCACAGCGCAAGTGTGGCGATCAGTCGGATAGTCCGGTTCAACGCGAACTCCTCCCGCGACGGACGGTCATCAAAGACAATGCACTTTCTGACGAGTATACGAATTTGTTGGTGTTGCAGGGCCGCCACTGTTCGAGCTGTTACGAAACTTTCCATTTGCCGGAAAAGTGATGGGAGATCGGGCCAACACGCTACCGACCGCCGAGACTCTCGATTGAAGGTCACGGACGCCGCAAGCGTTTGTAATTATCAGGACAAGCGCGGGCGAAACAAGCGTTGGCGCCCGCGTGACTCCATTTCAGCTACTTAACCGGGATCATGAGATGTGCGTATGGAGTGCCCGGCCACATCACATAGGGCTTGGATGTGTCAGGCTTTGGGTCCGTCGGATAGCCCTGCATCATGTCCATGGCGTTGACGATCATCACATGCGGGCCGGTTTCTATCCAATTGTTGCCTTCCTCGGGCTTCGTCGCATAGGGATCGGTGTTGCTGCCATCGGTACCGCCGGACAGCATGTACATGAAGCCGACCTTGCCCTTGGGCGGTTCTTTCTTTTCCATCCATGCCATCGCCCATTCCATCGAGTTGGCATCGCCGCACATTGGGTCCGGGCCGGGCGTGGACGGGCTGTCCGGCATGCACCAGAAGCCGTTTTTGCCCTCGCGCAGGGTGCGCATGGCGCCCTTGTCATCCGCGGCGTAGACCGCAGCGCCGCTTGCCACGGCAGGGGGTGCAGCAGATTCGGCGCTCTTGATCATCGCAGCGTCGTCGGCGGCTGCGCCTTGCATCGTAACCAAACTGCCTGCCGCCAAAAGGGCAGCGACCGTCAGAAGCCGTTTCATGGCCGTTCTCCGGTTTGAGTTGATCTTGTGCATGATGTCGGACGCACGGCTTTCCAGAGCCGTTTGTCGGTGATCAAACACTAGCAGATTACATGCCTCCGGACAATTTATGTTTTAGCGGTGCCTAATGTCTTTGCGGGGGCGTTATGGTCGGTCCCGTCCGTCCAGGCTCAGGGTGACGTCTCGCTTAGGTGTGGAGCCTCAACAGGTTGTCCTCGGTTAAGGCGAGGCGACTGATGGGCGGTTTTGACTTTAGGCTGCCGTGGGGGCGAT
>NZ_JAMYSA010000204.1:0-5393 GCF_040321735.1 Mesorhizobium sp. M0293 | reverse complement strand
CCACACTCCCCTCCACCGCCTATCGCGCCGCCCGCGCCTGTTTTTTAACCCCCCCCCCCCCACCCGGTCCCCCGGGGCCGCGGCGGCGTCCCACCGGGCCGGCCCCGCCGCCGGGGGGGCGGCGGGCCCGACGCTGATCGAATCCAAGACCTATCGCCATCGCGGCCATTCCAAGAGCGACCGCAACCGCTATCGCACCAAGGAGGAGATCGAGGACTGGATGTCGAACCGCGATCCGATCACCCTGTTCGAGAGCGAGCTCAGGGAATTCGGCTTCATCGACGACAAGGGTATCGAGGCCATTCGCGACGCCGTGGCGCAAGAGATCGCCGAAGGCATCGAGTTCGCCAAGGCGAGCCCGTCGCCGGACGTCCGCGACACCGGGAATTATGTCTATACGGAGCAGGCGTAATGGACGCGATGGTGCGTGAACTGAGTTACGCCCAGGCGATCCAGGAAGCCATGGCGATCGCCATGGACATGGACGAACGCGTCTTCCTGATGGGCGAGGATATCGGCGTCTATGGCGGTGCCTTCCAGGTGACCGGAGATCTGGTCGAGCGTTTCGGCACCGAGCGGGTGATCGACACGCCGATTTCGGAACTGGGCGGGGCGGGCGTTGCCGTCGGCGCTGCCCTCACCGGCATGCGGCCGATCTTCGAATTCCAGTTTTCCGATTTCGCCACGCTGGCCATGGAACAGATCGTCAACCAGGCGGCGAAGATGCGCTTCATGTTGGGCGGCGAGGTTTCGGTTCCCGTGGTGATGCGCTTTCCCGCCGGTTCCGGCACGGGTGCGGCGGCTCAGCACAGCCAGAGCCTAGAGGCCTGGCTCGGCCACGTGCCGGGTCTGAAAGTCATCCAGCCGGCGACGCCCTATGATGCCAAGGGCATGCTTTTGGCGGCGGTCGCCGACCCCGATCCGGTGATGATCTTCGAGCACAAGCTGCTCTACAAGATGAAGGGCCCGGTGCCCGAAGGCTATTACACCGTGCCGATCGGCAAAGCCGATATCCGCCGCGAGGGCAGCGATCTCACCATCGTCGCGACCTCGATCATGGTGCAGAAGGCGCTCGACGCCGCAGCCGCGCTGGAGAGCGAAGGCATCGACGTCGAGATCGTCGATCTCCGAACCATCCGGCCGATGGACAAGCAGACCGTCATCGACAGCGTCAAGAAGACGTCGCGGCTGATGTGCGTCTACGAAGCGGTCAAGACGCTGGGTATCGGTGCCGAGGTCAGCGCCATGATCGCCGAAAGCGAGGCGTTCGACTATCTCGATGCGCCGATCGTGCGGCTGGGCGGCGCCGAAACGCCGATCCCCTACAATCCGGAGTTGGAGAAGGCAACGGTGCCGCAGGTTCCAGACATCATCACCGCCGCGCGCGACCTCGTGAAAGGGGTCCGCTGAGAAATGCCGACCGAAGTCATTCTTCCCAAGGTCGACATGGACATGGCGACAGGACAGATTTCGCGCTGGTTTGCCGAGGAAGGTGCGCACGTCAAGAAGGGTGACGTGCTGTTCGAGATCGAGACCGACAAGGCGGCGATGGAAATCGACGCGCCTGCCAGCGGCGTGCTGCGCGATGTCACCGGCAAGGAGGGGGTCGATATTGCGGTCGGCGCGGCTGTTGCGTGGATCTATGCCGAAGATGAAAGCTATGCGCCAATCTCCCCCCTCGAGGGGGAGATGTCGACGAAGTCGACAGACGGGGTTGCCTCAGGCGGCACCGCCCTTGAGCCGCGTCCGGTCGAACCGACCCCACCCGACCGGCCTGCGGCCGGCCACCCTCCCCTCAAAGGGGAGGGGGACGTTCTGCGGCTCTTCGAAGAAGGCTCCTACGATCTGGTCCCACATGACAACATGCGCAAGACCATCGCGCGGCGTCTGGTCGAGGCCAAGACCACCATCCCGCATTTCTACCTGACGCTCGACTGCGAACTCGATGCGCTGCTTGCGCTGCGCACGCAGATCAATGCCGCAGCCCCGGTGAAGAAAACCGACAAGGGCGACGCACCGGCCTACAAGCTGTCGGTCAACGACATGGTGATCAAGGCGATGGCGATGGCCTTGAAGGCGGTGCCGGATGCCAATGCGTCATGGACCGAAAGCGCCATGGTCAAGCACAAGCATGCCGATGTCGGCGTTGCCGTCTCGATCCCTGGTGGCCTGATCACGCCGATCATTCGGCATGCGGACGAAAAGACGCTGTCCACCATCTCCAACGAGATGAAGGATCTGGCCAGCCGTGCGCGCAGCCGCAAGCTGAAGCCGGAAGAGTATCAGGGCGGCACCACGGCGGTGTCCAACCTCGGCATGTTCGGCATCAAGGATTTTGCCGCCGTCATCAACCCGCCGCATGCCACCATCCTGGCCGTCGGCGCCGGCGAGGAGCGGGCGGTGGTCAAGAACGGCGAGATCAAAATCGCCACCGTGATGTCGGTGACGCTGTCCACCGACCATCGCGCCGTCGACGGCGCGCTTGGTGCCGAACTGCTGGTCGCCTTCAAGCGGCTGGTCGAGAATCCGATGGGTTTGCTCGTGTAGGCTCTGTCGGGAGCCGGCGCGAAATGATGCGCTGGCATACATCAGAAACGACTTGTCAGGCGCCAACCCTTGACCCATGTTCTAGCTGGATTGCGCTCAAGGGAGGCCAACATGCCTGCATTCGACCCATTGGACGTGAAAGCCTTGTTCGGCAAGGTCATGGGTGCGTCGCCGTCCGACATCAAGCTGGTGGCGCAGCGCTTGCACGATCACGCCTTCGAGCCGCGCATGTCGGCGGAGGAGACGAGGCAGCTTGTCGTCAGCCTCGGCTATGACAGTCTGGACGCGTTCTGTGCCGACATCGGTCTGCCGGTGCACATCGCCGAGCGGTGGAGCCGTTTTGGTGTTTCCGGCGAGATGAAACAGGTGTTCACGCTGCTGGCGGCCCAGCGCAAGCGGGTAGCCGAGGCGATCGCCGAGTTCGAGTCCATGACCCATGTCGGTGTCGAGGACTTTTTGCGCGAGCGCGGGCTTATTTAAACCGAAAGCCGGCTCAGCCGCCCTTCGCCAACAGCGCCGCGGCCGTATCGCTGTCGGTGATCAGCACATTGGTGCTGACGGCTTTCAACGCGGCGAGGATCGCCGGAACCTTGCGCTTGCCGCCCGCGGCTAGCACGACGTTCGGCACTTGGCCGACCACATCGAGATCGATAGCCATGACCCGTCCGTTGACCTCGTGATCGACCAGCCCGCCATTGGCGTCGACGAAATAGCACAGCATGTTGGCGACCGCGCCCTTCGCTTTCAGCGGAGCGATCAGCGATGACGGCACGATACCGTGCCGGAAGATGGTGGCATCGGGCGACATATCGCCGACCGTCAGCAGCGCGATGTCGGCGGCCGCCGCGCGTTGGCGCACCTCCTGCAGGGTCGGCTGTGCCCACAGCAGATCGCGCAACGAGGAATTGTCGACCGTCACCGGCGCGGTGATCTGGTAGCTGTCCACGTCGAAGACATCGGCGACCTTGGCGGCGACGATGGATGGATTGATCCATTGCGAATGCGGCAGGCTGCCGACGAGCGCCACCACGGAGGCGCGCTTCAACTGCCGGCGGGCGAGGAAGCCGAGGCTGGCATGCAGCGTCGCGCCGCCTCCGATCGCCAGCGTCATGCCGTCCTGCATCTGCTCGCCGAGATAGGTCGCGACGGCGTGTCCGATCGCCTTTTCCAGATGCTCATGCGCCGAGGGTGTCGGGATGACGACAGCGGCGTTGAGGCCCCAGCGCTTTTCCAGGGCCCGTTCGAGCGCCACCTGCCCGGCGGTCGGCGCGTTGATCATGATGACGACAATGCCTTCGGCGGTACAGGCGGCAAGCGTGCGCATGACCTTCACCCTGGAGACATTGAGCTTTTCGGCGATCTGCTCCTGCGTAAAGCCTTCCACATAGTAGAGCCAGGCCGTCTTGACGCTGAGATCGGACGAGACCATCGGCAGGCGAGCCGGTCCGGGTTTTTCCGTGGGCATCGGTTGCTGTCCCTCATGAGCCGTGGCCTGACCGGATGCCTCTTCAAGGAAGCGCCGGCCGGATGTCAACTGGTGCCGGACCTCCGGCGCGTCGATTGTTGCACAATGCTGTTCATTTGTAATTGACATTGTACATATGAACATATTTTGTGGCTCTCACGCGCTGTGTCATCCACCAGTCATATGCGCCGTGCAGGGAGGAAGAGACGGGGAACTGGCCAGGGGCCGGACCGGTCATGCACAGACAAGACAGGAGGTCTCATGAAGACGCACTTCATCAAGCTGCTGGCCAGCCAGCTGGCGCTCGCGGCAACTTTGTTTGCCGGCGTGGCAAACGCCGAAACACTGACGCTTTACACATCCCAACCGGAGGCCGACGCGGCCAAGACCGTGGACGCCTTCAAGAAGGCGCAGCCCGGTATCGACGTGACCATCTATCGTTCAGGAACGAGCGACATCCTGACCAAGATGGCGGCCGAGTTCGCCGCCGGCAGCCCGCAGCCCGATGTGCTTCTGATCGCCGACGCGGTCAGCATGGAGCTGTTGAAGAAAGACGACCGGCTGCTGCCTTATCCCGAGGCCAAACTCGATGGCATCGAGCCGGGTGCCTATGACGCCGACAAGACCTATTTCGGCAGCAAGCTGATCACCACCGGCATCGTCTACAACACCGCGGCCGCCGAAAAGCCGGAGCATTGGGCCGACCTCGCCAAGCCGGCCTATGCCGATGGGCTGGTCATGCCGAGCCCGCTCTATTCGGGTGCGGCCGCCTACCTGCTTTCAGGCTTCGTCGGCGACAGCAATTATGGCTGGGATTTCTTCCAGAAGCTGAAGACCAACAACACCGTCAGCGTGCGCGGCAATGGTGCGGTGCTGAAGTCGGTGGCATCAGGCGAGAAGCCCTATGGCATCCTGGTCGACTTCATGGCGATGAACGCCAAGAAGAAGGGCTCGCCGGTCGAGTTCGTGTTCCCCAGCGAAGGTGTGCCGGCGGTGACCGAGCCAGTCGCGATCATGAAGACCGCCAAGAATGTCGACGGCGCCAAGAAGTTCGTCGACTTCATTCTTTCCGATGACGGCCAAAAGCTGGCGTTGTCGATGGGCTATCTGCCGGCGCGCGCCTCGGTCGGCCGCCCCGAATGGCTGCCGGAAGGCGTCAAGATCAAAGTGATGCCGTTCGACACCAAGGCAATCGTCACCAAGACCGACGCCGACAAGGCGAAGTTCTCGGAACTGTTCGGCGGCTAAGCCGGCAATCCCGTGGGGGGGGGCCCCCCGGGGGGGGGGGGCCGGGGGCAACCCCGCGCGCACGGGGGGCGGGCCGACGGGGAACGCACAAGGTCGAAACCGGGGGGGGGAGGCCGGGGGCGGGGAGTGGGGG
>NZ_JAMYSA010000203.1:0-5469 GCF_040321735.1 Mesorhizobium sp. M0293 | reverse complement strand
GGCGAAGATCCCAAGCTCTCCCGCGGTTGTAACCTCAGGTGGTACGGGCGACTTCGCCAAGCCAAGGTCCGGGCGGCCGCCCGGACCTTGGCTCAATCGCTCTAATCCCACGAAATCTCTCTCGTGTAGATACAAGGTGGCTCGGCGTAGCCGAGCCGGAGTGGGGGGTCGACCTGGCACGAGCATGCATTCAAGCCAAGTCCGCGATCCCGTCGCGTGCACAAATCAGTCGAAGAAGGCCTCGACCACGTTTCGCTTGCCGAGCATGAAGGCATCGGCGACATGCTGGAGAGGCGCGAGATCGACGTCGGAGGTGCCGGCGCGCACGATCTCGGCGAATCGCCGATAGAGCATCGGGTATTCCGCTTCCGGTTCGTCGTGGACGACACGGCCGTCGATAGCGAGCTTTGAGCCGCCGCCCGAAAGCACCATGGCGCCCTTGTCGGTGTCGGCCAGAATGTCCCAGCTTTGCGGGCCTGTCTGCAGCCAGTCGAGGTCCATTGTCACCGGCAAGCCATTCGAGGTGCGGAAGGTGACGCGCGCGGCAACCGGGGATGCGCGATTTTCGGGAAAATCCAGAACCGCCGAAGTGATGAACATCGCCGGCAGGATATGAGTGGCGATCGACAGCGCGTTGATGCCGGGGTCGAAGACGCCAAAACCGCCGGGCGCCCAGATCCATTCCTGGTTCGGGTGCCAGCGGCGCACGTCTTCCTTCCAGTTGATGGCGGCCGACTTGATCCTGGTCGAGTTCAGGAAGGCGCGCGCGGCCTCCACGGCCGGCGCATAGCGCGAGTGCCAGCTGGCGAACAGCGAGACGCCGTTCTGCGCGGCCAATGCCTTCAGGTTTTCGACCTCGCTGACAGTGGCGCCCGGCGGCTTTTCCAGGAAGACATGCTTCTTCGCCATCAGCGCCGTGCGCGCCGCGTCGTAGCGGAACTGCGGCGGCATGCAGAGCGAGACGGCCTCGAGCTCGGGCACTGCATCGAGCATCGATTCGATGGTCGGGAAATTCGGAATGTCATCTACCTTGCCGTGCCGGCTGGCAGCAGCGATCAGGCGATAGTCCTGGTCCTTCGCCAGGGCCGGCAGGTGCTGGTCGCGGACGATCTTGCCGACGCCGACGATGCCTATCTTAATGGGCTGGGACACGGCCGCTCCGTCTGTTGAGTGATGGTGATGGCTTCTTATCAGAACACTTGCCCTGGGCAAGCCGACAGGCCAACCTCAGTCTTACTCGATCTGAGCGCCGGCGTTCGTCGGCTAGGAAGCCTAGATCGCTGATTCGCCTCGGCAACCGATTCGAAAGCCGAGTCGAGGCCTGGTTTCAGATCGGCACGTCGAAGGTAACGATCGAAACTTCGCCTTCGAGCGCACCCTGGAAGGCGGAAAGATGCGGCTCTTCGTCGGGCACGCCGTCCATGTCGCCGATCTGGTCGAGCTCGGCCTCGGCGTAACCTTCCGCGGCAAGCGATTCGAGTGCCCGGCGCACCGCCGAATCGTCGTCGGGCGCGACCAGCATGACATGGACGCCTTCCGGTTTGCCGCCCTTTTTCTTCCACACCCGGCCGGTGATGATGGTGACCGGGCGTTCTTCATTGTCGTTCACGGGTCGATTCCTCTTGGCAATGTGTGGGCGGGCGAGGGGGTTCTGACTGCTCATGCGGCCTTTTCGCATGAAGAAGAGCCGTGCAACAGCGCAAAGCCATTCACTTTGCTAAAGGCTTGGCACTTTCTTCCTCGCTCTTGCAAAATTGCGAAAGAAAATTACATGCGTTTTTCACATGGCTGCCAAGCCTTGGTTGGCGCGCAATATTTAGCGCTCCGGGCTTGACGGTCCGCGGTCTTACGAGTAGAAGCCGCCCAGTCAGAACCGATGTGAGGCTCTCCCTTCCGAAGCGACACGCTTTGGAGTTTGCCTCAAACAGGGTTCGTTTTACGAGCGAAAAGACATTTCCGGCGTGCACGAAGCGGCTTCCGCTTCCTCTGCGATTTGTTCGGGCAAGACCGCGAGGCGCGGTTCGTGGCCCGAATTTGCGTATGGAAATGACGCTTTGAGCGGCCCTGACCGGGCGAGACACGGAATTGAGAGACAAGAGGGTTTAATGCCTACCGTCAACCAGCTGATCCGCAAGCCGCGCATTGCGCCGGTGAAGCGCAACAAGGTCCCGGCCATGCAGCAGAACCCGCAGAAGCGGGGCGTCTGCACGCGCGTCTATACAACGACGCCGAAGAAGCCGAACTCGGCGCTGCGCAAGGTGGCCAAGATCCGCCTGACCAATGGTTTTGAAGTGATCGGTTACATCCCCGGTGAAGGTCACAACCTTCAGGAGCACTCCGTGGTGATGATCCGCGGCGGCCGCGTCAAGGATCTTCCGGGCGTTCGCTATCACATCATCCGCGGCGTGCTCGACACGCAGGGTGTGAAGAACCGCAAGCAGCGCCGTTCGAAGTACGGCGCCAAGCGCCCGAAGTAAGATTTTCCGGCCTTGGCGCTCCTTGAGTGCGTCGGGCTATGAGATTGAGAGACAAAAGCCATGTCGCGTCGTCACAGTGCAGAAAAGCGTGAGATCAATCCGGACCCGAAGTTCGGCGATCTGATCGTCACCAAGTTCATGAATGCCGTCATGTATGACGGTAAGAAGTCGGTTGCCGAGACCATCGTCTACGGCGCACTCGACCAGGTTCAGTCGAAGACCAAGCAGGAGCCGGTCACCGTCTTCCATCAGGCGCTCGACAATGTCGCGCCGCATGTGGAAGTGCGTTCGCGTCGTGTCGGCGGCGCCACCTACCAGGTTCCGGTCGACGTGCGCCCCGAGCGCCGCCAGGCATTGGCCATTCGCTGGCTGATCGCAGCAGCGCGCAATCGCAACGAGACCACGATGGTCGACCGCCTCTCCGGCGAGCTGATGGACGCGGCCAACAACCGCGGCACGGCCGTCAAGAAGCGTGAAGACACCCACAAGATGGCTGAAGCCAACCGCGCTTTCGCGCACTACCGCTGGTAAGCGCGAACGAGACTGAGAGGCAGCTACGATGGCCCGCGAATACAAAATCGAAGACTACCGCAATTTCGGTATCATGGCGCATATTGACGCCGGCAAGACGACGACCACCGAGCGCGTCCTCTATTACACGGGCAAGTCGCACAAGATCGGCGAAGTCCACGACGGCGCTGCCACCATGGATTGGATGGAGCAGGAGCAGGAGCGCGGCATCACCATCACGTCGGCCGCGACCACGACCTTCTGGAAGGCTCGTGACGGCAAGATGCACCGCTTCAACATCATCGACACCCCCGGCCACGTCGACTTCACCATTGAAGTCGAGCGTTCGCTGCGCGTCCTCGATGGCGCCATCGCGCTGCTCGATGCCAATGCCGGCGTTGAGCCGCAGACGGAAACCGTCTGGCGCCAGGCCGACAAATACCGCGTTCCGCGCATGATCTTCTGCAACAAGATGGACAAGATCGGCGCCGACTTCTACCGCTCGGTCGAGATGATCGGTTCGCGCCTCGGTGCGCATGCCGTCGTCATGCAGCTGCCGATCGGCGCCGAGACCGATTTCAAGGGCGTTGTCGACCTCGTCGAGATGAACGCGCTGGTCTGGCGCGACGAGACGCTGGGCGCTGCCTGGGATGTCGTCGAGATCCCGGACGACCTCAAGGCTCGTGCCGAGGAATACCGCGAGAAGATGATCGAGGCCGCCGTCGAAATGGACGAGACGGCGCTTGAGAATTACCTCGAAGGCAAGATGCCGTCGAACGACGAGATCCGCGCGCTGATCCGCAAGGGCACCATTGCGGTGAAGTTCTACCCGATGTTCTGTGGCTCGGCCTTCAAGAACAAGGGCGTGCAGCCGCTGCTCGACGCCGTCGTCGAATATCTGCCGTCGCCGGCCGATGTTCCCGCCATCAAGGGTGTCGATGCCAAGACCGACGCTGAGATCGAGCGTCACGCCGACGACAACGAGCCGCTGTCGATGCTCGCCTTCAAGATCATGAACGATCCGTTCGTCGGTTCGCTGACCTTTGCCCGCATCTATTCGGGCAGGCTCACCAAGGGCATCTCGGTCGACAACACCGTGAAGGGCAAGAAGGAGCGCATCGGCCGCATGCTGCAGATGCATGCGAACTCGCGCGCCGACGTCGAAGAGGCTTTTGCCGGCGACATCGTTGCTCTGGCCGGCCTCAAGGACACGACCACCGGCGACACGCTCAGTGATCCGCTGCATCCGGTCATCCTCGAGCGCATGGAATTCCCCGATCCGGTCATCCAGATCGCCATCGAGCCGAAGACCAAGAACGACCAGGAAAAGATGGGCCTCGCCCTTCACCGCCTGGCCGCCGAGGATCCGTCCTTCCGCGTCAAGACCGACGAGGAAAGCGGCCAGACCATCATTTCCGGCATGGGTGAACTTCACCTCGACATCATCGTCGACCGCATGCGTCGCGAGTTCAAGGTCGAGGCCAATGTCGGCGCGCCGCAGGTGGCCTATCGTGAGACGATCACCCGCAGGCACGAGCAGGATTACACGCACAAGAAGCAGACCGGCGGTACCGGTCAGTTCGCCCGCGTCAAGATCGTCTTCGAGCCGAACCCGGACAGCAGCGAATTCGAGTTCGAGACCAAGATTGTCGGCGGCGCTGTGCCGAAGGAATACATCCCCGGCGTCGAAAAGGGCATCAACAGCGTCATGACCTCGGGTCCGTTCGCGGGCTTCCCGATGATTGGCGTCAAGGCGACGCTGATCGACGGCGCTTACCATGATGTTGACTCCAGCGTCCTGGCCTTCGAAATCGCCGGCCGCGCCTGCTTCCGTGAAGCCGCACCCAAGCTTGGCGTGCAGCTGCTCGAGCCGATCATGAAGGTCGAAGTTGTGACGCCGGAAGACTATGTCGGCAGCGTCATCGGCGATCTGAACGGCCGTCGTGGCCAGATCCAGGGTCAGGAAGCACGTGGTGTGGCCGTGGTCATCAACGCGATGGTGCCGCTCGCCAACATGTTCAAGTACGTCGACAACTTGCGCTCGATGAGCCAGGGCCGTGCGGCCTACACAATGCAGTTCGATCACTACGAGCCGGTCCCGACGGCGGTGGCCCAGGAAGTCCAGAAGAAATACGCGTAAGGGTTCCTTAGCCACCGGGTCGCGTCCTTTGCGCGATGCCGGATCTGAAGAGCGAATAACAATTTCCCCCAAGCGGGTAGAATAGACGGAGAACGATTATGGCCAAAGGTAAATTCGAGCGTAACAAGCCTCACGTGAACATCGGCACGATTGGCCACGTCGACCATGGCAAGACGTCGCTGACGGCGGCGATCACCAAGTATTTTGGCGAATACAAGCGCTACGACCAGATCGACGCTGCCCCTGAAGAGAAGGCACGCGGCATCACGATCTCGACGGCGCACGTCGAATATGAGACGGCCAACCGCCACTACGCTCACGTCGACTGCCCCGGCCACGCCG
>NZ_JAMYSA010000202.1:0-5549 GCF_040321735.1 Mesorhizobium sp. M0293 | reverse complement strand
TTTGCACTTTCCGATGTAGCGGCGGTCGAACGGCTGGAAACGCAATTCGGGCCATGGGCCGTCGCCGGTCCGGCGCTTGAATACGGCATCCGCGCGCTTGCCGACATCGACTGGCAGGACACGATGCGGGCATTCCTTGCTGAAGCATCGGCGCGGCTCGATGCGCTATTCGGCCGCTTCGGCATTCCCGTTACGGGCGGCACCACACTGTACCGTTTCCTCCGCCTGCCGGATTCCGCCGATCTGTTTTCCGCACTCGGCGAGCGCGGCATCCTGCTTCGGCATTTTGCCGACCGGCCGCATGTCCTGCGCGCCGGCCTGCCGGGGAGCGAGGAGGAATGGCAGCGGCTCGAATCCGCCCTTGCCGAATGGGCGGCGCGGCGCGAGGATCAATCAAAGGGTTCAAAACAATGATCCATGTCTGCTCGCTGGCAAAGATCGAGGAAACGGTGGCCAGGACCGGCGCCGACCGCATGCTGTCGCTGCTTGCCGTCGGAACGGAGGTGGTACGTCCGGCGTCGATCGCCCGAGAAAACCATCTGCATCTGGTCATGCACGACATCGCGGTGGCGCAGGAGGGCATGACCATGCCGGGTGAGGATCATGTCCGCAACCTGCTTGATTTCGCGCGCCGCTGGGACCGGGCAAGGCCGATGGTCGTGCATTGCTATGCCGGCATCAGCCGCTCGACCGCCTCGGCCTACATCATCGCCGCCGCGCTGGCGCCGAAACGCGACGAAGCCGAACTGGCTCACACGCTGCGGACGCTGTCACCATCGGCGACACCCAATCCGCGACTGATTGCGGTGGCCGATGCCTTGCTTGATCGCAACGGCCGCATGATCGAGGCGATCGAATCGATCGGGCGCGGTGCGGATGCCTTCGAAGGCACGCCTTTCGCGCTCAAGATCGACCTGTAATCCCTCGGCCCGTGATTTTGACCCACGCCAACTCGGCCGCTAAGCACCATCGATCGTTCGCTTGAGTGGATTGATGCGACCGTTGGAGATTAGCCAAAGGACCCCCCGCTTTCGTCATCCACGGGCGGAGCAGGAGCGAAGCTCCGTCGCGCCGCGACATAGGTCGAAGAACGCAGCGGAGCAGAATTCTGTACTGCTGCTGCGCTCCGAGGTCGCGGCATGGATCCGGGGTCTGCGCCGCGTCGCTGCGCTCCTTGCTTCGCCCCAGGATAACGAGGGAGAAAGGCTTCGGCTAACCTGGGAGGAGTGCCATCTGGTCAGAATATCTGTGCCGAGCAACTATGCTATCTCAGCCAGTCGGCGAGCTTGGCCTTGCGAACATCCCTGAGCAGGCTGATGAAACCATCGGCCTGATATTCTGCCGTCAGCCGGCCTTTTTCGGCCGTCGCAATGCTGGCGTCGCCGACCACGCCGTTCGGGTTGAGATCGCCAGCGATCCAGGCAAAGGCGTGGGTGCCGGTGTGGCGCAGCAGCGAGAATTCCTCCTCGGCCTTGGCGACACTGGAAACGAAATTGTCGGCCTTACCCATGTCGACGAGGTCCGGCCGGAAATGCAGCATCAGCGAGGTCTCGACATCGCCGCCATGGATGCCGTGGCGGTCCTCGAGTTCGGTATACATGCCGGCCGGGCGGCCAAAACGCTGCCAGCTGGTTTTCACTGCCAGCATGTTTTCGCGCACGCGCAATTCACGTGTCACGATGCCCATGATCTCCTCGTTGCCGCCGTGCGAATTGACCACGATCAGTTTTCGCACACCGGCGCTCGCGATAGACAGGCCAAGCTCGGTCCACGCCTCGACCAATGTCGTTGCCGGCAAAGTGAGGGTGCCCGGCGCGTGAAGGTGCTCGTTCGACTTGCCCACCGCCTGCACCGGCAGGATGCGGATGTCGAGATCATCGGGCAGGCGCGAAATGACCGTATCGAGCATGCCGTTCATGATCGAAGTGTCGGTCGAAACCGGCAAATGCGGGCCATGCTGCTCGATCGCCGCCACCGGCAGCACGGCGATCGTCGTCTCCGGGTCGATCAAGGCGTATTCGGTGGTTCGGTAGTCGCCCCACCACACGCGTCTTTTTGCAACGGTCATGCCACGCCTCTTCAATGGATGAGTGAGACCTAGCGCGGGAAGGACGGCCTGTCGATCACCCCGCCGCGATCGCTTCGACCTCGACCTTGAATTCGGGCCGGGCAAATCCCGAGACGATCATCAGCGTCGAGGCCGGCGCGGGGCTCGAAAACAGCCGGTCGCGGACGTCCATGTAGGGCCGCAGATGGGCGCGGTCGGTGACATAAGCGTTGATACGGACGATGTCCTGCAGACCCAGGCCGGCTTCGCCGAGAATCGCCGCGATGTTTTGAAAGCAGAGCTCGGCCTGCCCGCCGGCGTCTTCCGGAATCTGGTCGTCCGCCGTGATGGCGACCTGACCCGAGCACAGCACCAGCCGCTTGCCCGCAGGCACCTCGACGCCGTGGCTGTAGCGGGCAAAGGGCGGCTTGATCGACTTCGGGGTAAGGAATTTGAACATCGCGATCTCCTGGATACCGTCAGCCTAAGGCCTGACCCATTACACCTTCAAGATGGCGGTGCATGTTGCCGGGGCGATTGTGGACAGGCGTTCAAAAAATAGGCACGATGCCTTCCGTACAGCATGACCCGTCCGCCCTTGGCATACCAATGTCGTTCAAGCGGGCGGTCCGGGCGCGAGGCGCCGGTGGCATGTGTCTTGCTTCTTGAATCTTTGCTGTCGAGCCTGGCGCGTGGCGTGCCGGAGCAAACAAAGGGGTGGTGTCGATGTACGGAAAACAGAAGATCTCGGTGGCGGTGGTTGCTCTGCTTGCGGCCAGCACGCTGGGTGCTGCCGCGAATGAAAAAGTCACCTTCGGCACCAACTGGTTGGCCGAGCCGGAACATGGCGGATATTATCAGTCCGTGGCGGACGGCACCTATGCCGCCTGCGGCCTCGACGTCACCATCCTGCAGGGTGGTCCGCAGGTTAGCGGCCGGCCGATGCTGCTTGCCGGCAAGATCGATTTCTACATGGGCGGCAATCTGCTGTCGGCTTTCGATGCCGTCCAGCAAGGCATTCCGATGCGTGTGGTGGCGGCGGATTTCCAGAAGGACCCGCAGGTCATCATGTCCCACCCCGGCGAGGGGCTCGACAAATGGGAAGACCTGAAGAACGCCGACCAGTACATCCTTGGCGACGAGGGCGTGCAGACCTTCTTCCAATGGATGGTCATCGAACTCGGCTTCGACGCCTCCAAGCGCGCGCCCTACACCTACAACACCGCTCCTTTCCTCGCCAACAAGAAGTCGATCCAGCAGGGCTACGTCACCTCCGAGCCGTTCGCGGTCAAGAAGGAGGGCGGCTTCGTGCCGAACCAGTTCCTGCTTGCCGACTATGGCTGGGACACCTACTCGACGACGATCGAGGTGATGCAGGACACGATCGACAAGAAGCCGGAGGTGGTTCAGTGCTTCGTCGATGGCTCGGCCAAGGGCTGGTACAAATATCTCTACGGCGACAACAAAGCCGCCAACGACATGATCAAGAAAGACAATCCCGACATGAGCGACGAGCAGATCGCGTTCTCGATCCAGCAGATGAAGAAGTTCGGCCTGGCCGATTCCGGCGACACCGAGAAGCTCGGCATTGGCGCCATGACCGACGCGCGGGTCCAGAGCTTCTACGACAAGATGGTCAAGGCCAAGGTCACGCCCGCCGGCATCGACATCAAGAAGGCCTACACGCTGACCTTCGTCAACAAGGGCGTCGGGCTTGAGCTGAAGAAGTAGGCCGGTCCAGGCATGATAAGGGAAAAAGTGGCGCCTGCGCCGGCTGCGTCGGGGACGGCCTCGACGCTTCTGGCGCTGCGTGGCGTCGGCAAGGTGTTTTCCAACGGCGTGACGGCGCTCAGCGATGTCGACCTGACGATCCGGGAAGGCGATTTCCTCAGCCTGCTCGGGCCGTCGGGCTGCGGCAAGTCGACGGCACTGCGGCTGATCGCCGGCCTGTCGACGCCGACCTCCGGCGTGCTCGATTGGCGCGGCGGCGGCGCGCTTGACCGCTCGAACATCGGCTTCGTATTCCAGGAGCCAACGCTGCTGCCCTGGGCCAGCGTGTTCGACAATGTCTGGCTGCCGCTTCGGCTGAAGGGCATCAGCCGCGCCACGGCCGCGCCAGCGGTGACGGAAATGCTGGCGCGGGTTCATCTGACCGGCTTCGAAGATGCGGTGCCGCGCGAATTATCCGGCGGCATGAAGATGCGCGTCTCGATCGCGCGAGCGATGGTCACAAAACCGCGCGTGCTGTTAATGGACGAGCCGTTCGCGGCACTCGACGAAATCACCCGCTTCAAGCTCAACAATGATCTTCTGGAACTGTGGCAGGACGAGCGCTTCACCGTCGTCTTCGTCACCCACAGCGTCTTCGAAAGCGTCTTTCTCTCCAACCGCGTCGTCATCATGGCGGCGCGGCCGGGCAGGGTGTTCGACGAACTCGCCATCGAGGCCACCTATCCGCGCGACGAGGTGTTTCGCACCTCGCCCGACTACGCGGCACTGTGCCGTCAGGCCTCCGATGTGCTGGTCAAGGCCATCAATTCAACGGCAGGCGCGCATCATGACGGCCATTGACGAGCGCGTGCTCAAACTCGACCCCGAGGAAGCGCGCCGCGTGCGCCAGGAGCGGTTCGAGCGGATCGGCCGCTGGGTGCTGCCGCTGGCGATCATGGTCCTGGCGATCTGGCTGTGGGACCGCATCTGCGTGTGGAACGCGATTCCGCAATACATCCTGCCGCGTCCCGGCGTGGTGCTGTGGACGCTCTACAACGATGCCGCACTGCTGTTTTCCTCACTGCTGGTCACCTTGCGCATCACCTTTCTCAGCCTGCTCCTTGCCGTTGTTGGCGGGGTCGGGCTGGCGGTGCTGTTCGCGCAATCGAAATGGGTCGAGATGTCGTTCTTCCCGTTCGCCATCGTGTTGCAGGTGACGCCAATCGTGGCGATCTTTCCGCTGATCAACATCTATGTGAACGACCAGACGACCAAGCTTCTGCTGTGCGCCTGGATCGTTGCCTTCTTTCCGATCCTGTCCAACACCACGCTTGGCCTCAACTCCGTCGACCGCAATCTGCTAGATATGTTCAAGCTCAATGGTGCGACGCGCTGGCAGCAGCTGCGCTATCTCAGGCTGCCGGCGGCGATGCCGTATTTCCTCGGCGGGTTGAAGATAGCCGGCGGCCTGTCGCTCATCGGCGCCGTGGTGGCCGAGTTCGTCGCCGGCACCACCGGCCAGTCGTCTGGCCTTGCCTCGCGCATCATCGAGGCCGGCTACCGGCTCAACGCGCCACGGTTGTTCGCAGCGCTGTTCTTGATTTCGCTCACCGGCATTTTGATCTTCCTCGTGCTGTCGCTGATTTCGCATCTCATCTTGCGGCGTTGGCACGAAAGCGCACTGAAGCAGGAGCGCTAGGGTGATTGAAGAAGGGTCGGCGCAAAGCACCCCCCTCTGGCGGCGGGGGCCGACCACCCCCCCAAGCGGCGGCCGGCGGGGGTGGGTTTGTTT
>NZ_JAMYSA010000201.1:0-5670 GCF_040321735.1 Mesorhizobium sp. M0293 | reverse complement strand
CCCCTCAAGGGGGAGGGTGAGGCCTGTCTCGCCAACCGCTGGGCGAGCTGCCGCGCGGCGGTGGCACGCGGCGTTCGTTCCGAGCGAAACCGCATCAGCTGCCGCTCCAGATCGGCGCCGTCGCCGCCAAGCCCACGTTCAGTCAGCAGCACGGCGAGCATGGCCGCCTCGAAGGCGTGGCCGCTGCTGGCTGCCTCGGCGACCATATGCGCCAGCCGCACCGGCAGAGCGAGCCTGCGCATCGCCGTGCCCGCTTCCGTCAGACGGCCTGCCTCGCCTATGGCATCCAGTGCGTGCAGCAGCGCCCTTGCCTCATTGAGCGCTGGCGTCGGCGGCGGATCGAGAAAGGCTAGCCCTGTCGGATCGGCGACGCCGAAAGCGGCGCAATCGAGCAGCAGGCCGGACAGGTCGGCCTCCAAGATCTCGGGTGGCGTGAAGGCCGGGAGCGCAGCCGTCTGCTCGGCCCGCCACAGCCGGATGGCGACGCCAGCTTGCGTGCGACCGGCACGGCCGGCGCGCTGGTCGGCGGAAGCCTTGCTGACGCGCACGGTCTCCAGCCGGGTGAGGCCACTGGCCGGCTCGTAGCGCGGCAGCCGCGACAGGCCGGAATCGATGACGACCCGCACGCCGTCGATGGTGATCGAGGTTTCGGCGATCGAGGTGGCCAGCACCACCTTGCGACGGCCTGAAGGCGCCGGTTTGATCGCCGCGTCCTGCGCCTTGCCGTCGAGCATACCGTAGAGCGGCACGATGTCGGTGTCCGTGCCGACCTTTCCGGCCAGCCGCTCGGCGGTGCGCTCGATCTCGCGCTGGCCGGGCAGGAAGCCAAGCACGCTGCCGCTTTCGTCGGCAAGCACCGAGCGGATCGCCTTGGCCATGGCGTCCTCGATGGTGGTGCCAGCGGGGCGCTCGTCATAGCGGATGTCGACAGGAAAGGCGCGGCCCTCGCTCTCGATCACCGGCGCGCCCGACAGCAGTTTCGCGACGCGCGCGCCGTCGAGCGTCGCCGACATCACCAGTACGCGCAGATCCGGGCGCAGCGCGCCCTGCACGTCGAGCGCCAGCGCAAGACCGAAATCGCCATCGAGCGAACGCTCGTGGAATTCGTCGAAAATGACAGTCGATACGCCGGGCAGTTCAGGATCGTCGAGGATCATCCGCGCGAGCACGCCTTCGGTGACGACCAATATCCTGGTCTTTGCCGAAGTGCGGTTCTCCATGCGCATTGCGTAGCCGACGGTGGCGCCGGGCTCCTCATCAAGCAATTCGGCCATGCGGCGGGCGGCGGCGCGCGCGGCGAGCCGGCGCGGTTCGAGCAACACGATCTTACCAGTGCCCAGCCAGGATGCGTCGAGCAGCGCCAGCGGCACCAGTGTCGTCTTGCCGGCGCCGGGCGGCGCCACCAGCACGGCGTTGTTGCCATCGCGGAGCGCTTCGCCCAGCGCCGGCAGCACGGCGGAAACAGGAAGCTCGGGCAAGGGCTTTGTCGTCATCGCGTCCGCATATCAGCGCTGACGGTCGCCGTGCAACCGGTGCCGGCTTAAAGCCGGGTGCGCGAAAACGGGTTTCAGCGCACGGTACCCAGCCGCGCTTCCTCGCGCACCATGGTCAGCAGGCCGGCTCCACCGACGACCGCCAGGCCGACCAGCGTCAGCCCGTCGGGTATTCCTGGAAGAACAATGCGCCAAGGATCACCGCCCAGGCGATCTGCGAATAATGCGTCGGCGTTGGCTGCACGGCTACGAACGCCCGACGAGCGAGCAGCACTTTTTCCAACGTTTTCAGACACCGCCCCCGGCATGCTGCGACGCAGCAACGAATTCGCTTGCCTTGTTTAGTAAAAATTGCATCACTAAACAAATTACTAAACATCTGCGGTGCTGTTGCGCCGCCATGTTTAGGCCCCTGAGGAGAGGGGTTGAAGGCTCTTGAAACCGTCATCCGGGCGCGTTTCGCAAATGGGAGGAAGGCATGAAATCGAGCTTGAAACTGGCGTTGGGACTGACCTCGGCGATTACAGCGTCGACAGCCGTCTTGAACGTCGCGCACGCTGAAGACCTGACGCTGTGCTGGGCCGCCTGGGACCCGGCAAACGCGCTTGTCGAACTGTCCAAAGATTTTACCAAGGAAACCGGCATCGGCATGAAATTCGAATTCGTGCCGTGGACCAACTATGCCGACCGGTTCCTCAACGAGCTGAATTCGCATGGCAAGCTGTGCGACCTGATCATCGGCGACAGCCAGTGGATCGGCGGCGCCGCCGAGAACGGCCACTACGTCAAGCTGAACGACTTCTTCGACAAGGAGAAGATCAGCATGGACGACTTTGTGCCGGCAACTGTCGTCGGCTATTCGGAATGGCCGAAGAACACGCCGAACTACTGGGCGCTGCCGGCCATGGGCGACGTCGTCGGCTGGACCTATCGCAAGGACTGGTTCTCCAAGCCGGAACTGCAGAAGGAATTCAAGGAGAAGTACGGCTGGGATCTCGGCCCGCCGGCCACCTTCGACCAGTTGAAGCAGGTCGCCGAATTCTTCCAGAAGCGCGAGATCGACGGCAAGACCGTCTATGGCGCTTCGATCTACACCGAGCGCGGCTCGGAAGGCATCACCATGGGCGCCATGGACGTGCTCTACAGCTACGGCTTCCAGTACGAGAACCCGAAGAAGCCTTACGAAATGGAAGGCTTCGTCAACTCCGACAAGTCGGTGAAGGGCCTGGAGTTCTACAAGGCACTCTATGATTGCTGCACTCCGCCTGGCGCCTCGAACAGCTACATGGGCGAAGGCGTCGATGCCTTCAAATCCGGCCAGGTGGCGATGCATATGAACTTCGCCTTCACATGGCCGGGCCTGCAGAAGGATGAGAATGTAGGCGGCGACAAGATCGGCTACTTCGTCAATCCGAAGGGTTCCGACGGCGAGCAGTTCGCCCAGCTCGGCGGCCAGGGCATTTCGGTGGTGTCCTATTCCGACAAGCAGGAAGCGGCACTGAAATACATCAAGTGGTTCGCCAACAAGGACGTGCAGTCCAAGTGGTGGTCGCTCGGCGGTTATTCCTGCCTCAACGCGGTGGTCAAGGATCCGGCCTTCCCGGCGAGCCAGCCCTACGCGCAGACCTTCCTCGACTCGATGGCCATCGTGAAGGACTTCTGGGCCGAGCCGAGCTACGCACCGCTGCTGCAGGCCTCGCAGAAGCGCTTCCACGACTATGTCGTCGCCGGCCAGGGATCGGCAAAGGACGCACTGGACGGCCTGGTCAAGGACTGGACGCAGGTCTTCGAGGACGATGGCAAGATGTAACCGGCTCCTCCCGAGCTAGGCCCAGAGGCGGATGATTTTTAGGTCGAATCGACCAGAAATCATCCGCCTCCAGGGATAAAAAGAGAGAGCATGATGTCGTCCGAAAACCGCTGCACACTTTTCGGCATCATGCTCTTGGTCCCGTGCCGCCCTTGGCACGGGACGCAGTTCCGATAAATTCCATGACAGAGACGACCAAGTGACCGAAGCAGGACTCACCATGCTCAATCGGACCGCGGATAACGTTGCCCGGGCGACCCCGGAGCCGTTGGCCCGCAAGGTCCGGGGCATCAGCGACAAGGGCCTCGCCTGGCTGTTCATCTCGCCGACGATCCTGTTGCTGCTGGCCATCAACATCTTCCCGCTGTTCTGGGCGATCTATCTGTCGTTCACCAACTACCGCGCCAACCGGCCGAACGAAGTGGTGAAGAACCTCGGCTTTGCCAACTACCAGCGTATCCTCGGCGATAAGGATATCTGGATCGCCATGCAGACGACGGCGCATTTCGTGTTCTGGACCATCCTGCTGCAGACGCTGATCGGCTTCACGCTGGCCTGGCTGATCGACCGGAAATTCCGCGGCCATGCCTTCTGGACGACGCTGATCCTGGTGCCGATGATGCTGTCGCCGGCGGTGGTCGGCAATTTCTGGCGCTTCCTCTACGAGCCGCAGATCGGCCTGTTCGCCTATGCCATCTCGTTCGTCACGTGGATCCCGCCGACGGATATCCAGATGCTCTCCAACGTGTCGCTGGCGCCGTGGTCGATCATCATCGTCGACACCTGGATGTGGACGCCCTACGTGATGCTGATCTGCCTCGCCGGGTTGCGCTCGATCCCCGAATACATCTACGAGGCCGCCGAGGTCGACCGCGCCTCGAACTGGCGGCAGTTCTGGTCGATCACGCTGCCGATGGCGCTGCCCTTCATCATGCTGGCGGTGCTGTTTCGCGGCATCGAGAACTTCAAGATGTTCGACATGGTCAACCTGTTGACCGGCGGTGGGCCGGGCTCGACCACCGAGGTCGCCTCGATCACGCTGAAGCGGCAAGCCTTCGAAAGCTGGCGCACCGGCTATTCCTCGGCCTTCGCCATCATCCTGTTCGTCGCAGTGTTCGGGCTGGCTAACATCTACGTCAAGGCGCTCAACAAGGTGAAGCAGAGATGAGCCTGACCACAGCCCATTCGGTCGTCGCACCCTCGGCCAACTCGAAGCGCATCGCCGGCGCGATCATCATTGCCTATGCGCTGATCTCGATCGTGCCGCTGCTGTGGATCTTCGCCACCAGTTTCAAGACGCCACCGGATTCGATCGCCTATCCGCCCAAGATCCTGTTCCAGCCGAGCCTCGAAGGCTACTGCAACCTGTTCACGACGCGGACCCGGCAGACGCCGGAATACATCAACTCGCTGGGCCCGGCGACGGGCTTCTGCGACGAGACCACGCGCAAGCGCAACATGGTGATCGCCGGTCCGTCCAACTTCCTGCCGCGTTTCGTCAATTCGCTGATCATCGCCTTCGGTTCGACCTTCTGCGCGGTGTTTCTCGGCACGCTGTCGGCCTACGGCTTCTCGCGCTTCAAGGTGCCGCTGGCCGACGATCTTCTGTTCTTTATCCTGTCGACGCGCTTCATGCCGCCGATCGCCGTCGCCATTCCGATATACCTGATGTACCGCGAGCTTGGCCTGTCCGACACGGCACTCGGCATGATCCTGCTCTACACGGCGGTCAACGTGTCGCTGGCGGTGTGGCTGCTGAAAGGCTTCATCGACGAGATCCCGCGCGAATATGAGGAAGCGGCGATGATCGACGGCTATACGCGGCTGCAGGCCTTCTGGCGCACCGTGCTGCCGCAGGCGACGACCGGCATCGCCGCCACCGCGATCTTCTGCCTGATCTTCGCCTGGAACGAATATGCCTTCGCAGCGCTCCTGACCTCCGGCACGGCGCAGACCGCGCCGCCCTTCATCCCGACCATCATCGGCGAAGGCGGCCAGGACTGGCCGGCGGTGGCGGCCGGGACAACGATCTTCCTGGTGCCGATCCTGGTCTTCACCATCCTGCTTCGCAAGCAATTGCTGCGCGGCATCACCTTCGGCGCGGTGCGCAAATGATTGATGTGGGAATAAGAGACCGCCGGTGTCACCGTTTCCCTTCTCCTCGTTCACGGCTACGGGATCGACACATTTGCGAACGCTTAGCATTTAGCGATAGCGCGCATGGCAAGCGGGCACATGTATCGTCTGGCGCCGCGCCAGGTCGACCCCCACTCCGTCGCGCGGGGCAAGCCCCCACAACACCCCACCGCCGGGGAGGAGTGCGGTTTAAACCACGACCCGCCCCACCGACGCGGAAGAAAGGGGCGT
>NZ_JAMYSA010000200.1:0-5845 GCF_040321735.1 Mesorhizobium sp. M0293 | reverse complement strand
TCCCGCTCAGCCACAAACGACTCAAAGCACGATGGGCCGACCAAGACCTCCTCCGCCTCTTTACTCATATGCGATAGCCCTGCCCTTGCGGGGGAGATGGCCGGCAGGCCAGAGGGGGGTGGGCGGGAACGCAACCTTTGCCCGCTGGGCAAAACAACAGTGCCTCCCCTTCCATGACCGCCTATCTCCTAAAACGCCTTGCCATCGCCATCGCCACTCTGATCCTGGCTTCCATGGTGGTGTTCGCCGTGCTCGAGATCCTGCCCGGCGATCCGGCGCGGCTGATGCTGGGCATGAACGCCAGCGCCGATCAGGTCGAGCTGCTGCGCAACCAGATGGGCCTCAACGCGCCGCTTGGTCTACGCTATCTGCACTGGGCCGGCGGTTTGCTCAGCCTCGATTTCGGCCGCTCCTACACCTATTCGGTGCCGGTCATCGACCTGGTGCGCGAGCGGCTGGCCGTCTCGCTGCCGCTGGCGCTGATTGCGCTTGCGCTCTCCACCATCATCGCCATCCCCGTCGGCCTGTTTTCCGCCAGCCGGCGTGGACGCATCGGCGATACGGTGTCGATGGGCGCCGCGCAGCTTGGCGTCGCCGTGCCCAATTTCTGGTTCGCCCTGATGCTGATCTATGTCTTCGCCGTCTGGTTGCGGCTGGTGCCTGCCGGTGGCTTTCCCGGCTGGAGTGCCGGCATCTGGCCGGCACTGAAATCGCTGTTGCTGCCGGCGGTGGCTCTCGCCTTGCCGCAAGCGGCGATCCTGGCGCGCGTCACCCGCTCGGCGCTGATCGAGGTGCTGAACGAAGACTATATCCGCACCGCCCGCGCCAAGGGCTTGCCCTATCGCGCCGTGCTGTGGCGCCACGCGCTGCGCAATGCCATGATCCCGGTGCTGACCATCCTGGGCCTGCAATTCGCCTTCCTGCTCGCCGGCACCATCATCATCGAGAATGTCTTTTACCTGCCCGGCCTCGGCCGGCTGGTGTTCCAGGCAATCACCCAGCGCGACCTGATCGTCGTCGAAAGCGTCGTCATGCTGCTGGTCGCCGCCGTCATCGCTGTCAACCTCCTCGTCGACCTTTCCTATGCAGTCGTCGATCCGCGCCTGAGAAGCCGGCAATGACACTGCACATAGACATCCCCGAAGAGACGTTTGGCAGCATCCTGGCCAAGGCATTCAGGAACACCGCCTTCGTTGCCGGTTTCGTCATCACCTCGCTGATCCTGGCAATGGCAATCGTCTCCTATGCGTGGGCGCCCTACGACGTCACGAAACTGGTGATATCGGACAAGACACAGGCACCCTCGCTGGCACACTGGTTCGGCACCGACCATTTCGGCCGTGACATCCTGTCGATGGTCATGGTCGGCGCCCGCAATTCGATTGCCGTGGCGCTGGTCGCGGTCGGCATCGGCATGGGGGTCGGCGTGCCGCTCGGCGCCTTTGCCGCGGCACGCGGCGGCCTCGTCGACGAGGCGCTGATGCGGCTGAACGACCTCGTCTTCGCCTTCCCGGCACTGCTGTCGGCGATCATGATCACCGCCATCTTCGGGCCGGGCGCCGTCAACGCAATCATCGCCATCGGCATCTTCAACATCCCGGTCTTTGCCCGTGTCGCCCGGGCCGGCGCGCTGGCGATCTGGCCGCGCGAGTTCATTCTTGCCGCGCGCGCCGCAGGCAAGAGCAGCACGCAGATATCAATCGAACATGTGCTGCCCAACATCGCCACGCTGCTTTTGGTGCAAGGCACCATCCAGTTCGCGCTGGGCATCCTTGCGGAGGCCGGGCTGTCCTATCTGGGCCTGGGCGCCCAGCCGCCAATGCCGAGTTGGGGCCGCATGCTGTTCGACGCGCAGACCCGCATGGTGGTGGCGCCATGGATGGCGATCTTTCCCGGCATGGCGATCGTCGTCACCGTGCTCGGCCTGAACCTTCTCGGCGATGGCATCGCCGACATTCTCGACCCAAAATCGCGGCGGCAGCGATGAGCCTGCTCGATATCCAAAACCTGTCGCTGACCATCGGCGACACGCCGATCCTCAAGGGTATGGAGCTTTCCGTCGCGCCCGGTGAAGTGATGGGGCTGGTCGGCGAATCCGGTTCGGGCAAATCGATGACCGCGCTGACGGTGATGCAGCTTCTGCCCCATGCCGCGCGCGCCACCGGACGCGTCACATTCGACGGCATCGACCTCCTCGCAGCGAGCGAGGACCAGATGTGCGCGCTGCGCGGCGACGACATCGGCATGGTGTTCCAGGAGCCGATGACGGCGCTCAATCCGGTCAAGACCATCGGCGAACAGGTCGCCGAAGGCATTCGCTGGCACACCAAGGCAAGCCGCCCCGAAGCCGAAGACCGGGCGCGAAAAATGCTCGACCGTGTCGGCTTGCCCGAAGCGAAATTCCCGATGTCGCGCTACCCGCACGAACTGTCGGGCGGCCAGCGCCAGCGCGTCGTCATCGCCATCGCATGCGCGCTGAAGCCGAAGCTGCTGATCGCCGACGAGCCAACCACGGCGCTCGATGTGGTGCTGCAGGCCCAGATCCTCGACCTCTTGCGCGATCTTGTCGCCGAGAACCGCATGGGGCTGCTGCTGATCTCGCACGATCTCGCCGTGGTGACCGAGATGGCCGACCGCATCACCATCCTGCGCCGCGGCGAGGTGATGGAAGCCGGCGACACGGCGCGCACGCTTTCCGAACAGCGCCACCCCTACACGCGTCAATTGGCGCAGGCCTCGATGCGTGTGCCGGCGCGCGCCAGGCCGCATGGTGTCGAGACGGGCCGACCTTTGCTCCAGGTCGAGGGCGTGACCCGCGACTATGCCGGGCGGCGCAGCTCGCTGTTCAGGCGCGCGTCTGATATCCGCGCCGTCGACGACGTGTCCTTGTCGATGGCGCCCGGTCAATCGATGGCGCTGGTCGGCCGCTCCGGCTGCGGCAAGTCAACGCTCGCCCGCATGATCCTGGCGCTGGACCGGCCGAGCTCCGGCACGATCCGGTTTCGTGGCGAGACCATCACCGGCAAGAGCGAAGCCGAGCTGAAGCCGGCGCGACGTGACATGCAGGTCGTTTTTCAAGATCCCTACGGATCCTTCGACCCGCGCCAGAAGGTCGAAAAACTGGTCGCCGAGCCACTGCATGTTCTGGAAAAAAAGCCGACGCGCGCCGAGCGCCGCGAAATGGTGGCGCATGCGCTGCACGAAGTGGGGCTCGGCATCAGCGACATGGACAAATATCCGCACGAATTTTCCGGCGGCCAGCGCCAGCGCCTGTCGATCGCTCGCGCCATAATCACCCGCCCGAAACTGGTCGTCGCCGACGAGCCGGTCTCGGCGCTCGATGTCTCCATCCGTGCCCAGATCCTTGATTTGTTCGCAGAGCTGAACCAGAAGCTCGGCATCGCCTATCTCTTCATCACCCACGACCTGACCGTCGCCCGCGCCATCACGGACGAGGTGCTGGTCATGCATGACGGCAAGATCGTCGAGCGCGGCAAGACCAGCGACGTGCTCGATCACCCGCAATCCGAGGCGGCCAAGGCGCTTGTCACCGCCGCCCCCGATTTGCACCGGGCGATCGCTCGGCGAATGCAGGAACAGGGTTAACCTCTCAGATCATCTGGAATTTTCCGGTGGCCTTGAATCGGAGGTAGGCGTCGATGCTGCGCGCCATGTTGGGTAGCATTTCAGGCAAGCCGTCGGGCGCAAACCAGCCGACGGCGCTGCTTTCGTCATCGGTGACGGCCGGCTCGCCTTCAAAGAAGCGCGTGTAGAACATCAAGGCGAAGAACTGGGCGCGGTCGCCATTTGGAAACTGGAAGGTTTCATAGTGGGGGTCGCAGCCGAACCCGAATGGTTCGACATCACTGACGATCAACCCGGTTTCCTCAAGCACCTCCCGGATGACCACCGCTTCCAGACCCTCGCCTTGCTCCGCATTGCCGCCAGGCAGGCCCCACAGGCCAAAATCGGTCCGTTTCTGCAACAGGATGCGGCCGTCGGCGCGTTCGATGACGATGCGCGCTCCCGGCATCAGCACGAGACGATTCCCGATCAGTGCCCGCAATTGTCCCAGATAGCTGTCGGCAAAGGCCATTTGAATACTCCCTTGGCGTCAGCGAACCGCAATGCCTAGCCTTCCCGCTTCACCACATCGACCGGGCTGATGTCGAGCAAGTCGAGCGTGCGCCGCAGCAGCCGCACCTCGCTCTCGGCCAGTTGCGAATCCGCCTTGGCGATGTCCGCCATATGTTGGGCCAATTGCTTGCGCCGTTCGATGTCGAGATCGCGGAACAGCGCAATCGCCTGCGAGCCATTGGTCTCGTAGCCGAACTCGTTGAGATATTCGATGACGCTGTCGATGCTGGTTTCCGCAATGCCGAAGGCATCCTTGCAGATGCGCCGGAAGGCAACCATCTCGCTCTCGCTGACCGATCCGTCGGCCAGGATCATGCGAAACAGCATCAACAGTTCCGCCGACAGAACCGGATCGTCTGCCACTTTGCGCACGCCCGGGTCGCCGTCGAAGATCTGACGTATCTGGTCCAGCAATGCGAACGCCATCATGGTCCCTTTCCGATTCCTCTTCATAGAGGTAGCGCGGAATCGGTCTTGCGCAAACAGGGCGGTCGTGGTCGAACGCCCGACATCTCAGCCAGCCGGATCGCTCCATACATCAGATGATCGACCTTAGCATCCAGACCGTCGCCGTGCTCGCCTTCGCCGGCTTTGCTGCGGGCTTTGTCGACTCGATCGCCGGCGGCGGCGGACTGATCACCATTCCAGCACTGCTGCTTGCCGGTTTCTCGCCGGTCGAGGCGCTTGGAACCAACAAGCTCCAAGGCATGTTCGGCTCCGGCTCGGCGACCATCCACTACGCGTCGAAGGGTCATGTGGACCTGCGTCGGCAATTGCCATCGGCGCTTTTGGCCCTTGTCGGAAGCGCCATCGGCGCCTTGCTGGCGACGATCGTGCCGGGTGACATTCTGCGGGCTGCCCTGCCCATCGTGCTGATCGCCATCGCGCTCTACTTCGCGTTCAAGCCCAACATGAACGATGTCGACCGCGCCGAGCGCCTGTCGCCATTCCTGTTCGGACTGACCCTGGTGCCGGCAATCGGCTTCTACGATGGCCTGTTCGGACCAGGCGCCGGCTCCTTCTACATGCTGGCCTTCGTGGCACTTGCCGGCTACGGCGTGCTCAAGGCGACAGCGCATACCAAATTGCTCAACTTCGCCTCCAACATCGGCGGCTTCATCGTCTTCACCGCCTTCGGCGTCGTCTATTGGAAGATCGGCCTGATGATGGGCATTGCCCAGTTCCTCGGCGCCCGCGTCGGCGCCAGCTTGGCCATGCGCATCGGCGCAAAACTGATCAAGCCGCTGCTGGTGATCGTGTGTCTGGCGCTTGCGCTGAAACTGCTGGCCGACCCGGCGAACCCGCTGCGGGCCCTGATTGGTGTGTAACCATACGCCTGATAGACTGCCGCTGTTCGAATCATGTTGCGAGGAGCCAAACATGAATCTTAGCGCACCCACCCAGATCGTTTTTGTCATTTCCGTTGTTATCGCCATCATCGGCGTTCTCGCCGCGCTTGGCATTCTTGCGTTCATCCCACTCGCATCGGTGTGGATTGTTCTTATTGCTTTCATCGTGCTTGCCGGCGGCTGCCTGATGCGCGGCGCCTGACCAATTCCCTTGAAGTGGGGACGAAGAGCGCCCCGCCAAAAGCCCGGCGCCTTTTTTTTCGGGCCCCCGGGTGCGATTTTTTACATTGCGCCAACATTGCCGCGTCCCGTAGCGGAGGCAACACACCCACGCCACGCACAAAACCGCGCCCGGGGGG